>NZ_JBSPEI010000004.1:187589-334466 GCF_055796175.1 Pseudocitrobacter sp. 2023LY-00077
AGGTTATGCAAATAAATAACCCGCCTGTGGGCGGGTTCCTTTTGGGTTATGCGAAGCGCAGTACCCAGGCATCAGAACGTTGGTCGTAATGTTTACGGTAAAGGACAGAGTGTTCGCCGTTGAGTACGGCAGGGACGCTGGTGTCGGCATCCCAGGCGTCTAGCTGCATGCATAAGTCAGGGTCGGATTTACAGGGGATGCTTAACGTTCGTTCACCGTGCTGCTCGCCGTGCAGTTCGGCATCATCTATCTCGAATGCGCCGATGCGTACGTTGGTTTTACTCATGATGCTCTCCGTTGGTCGCTGATATTGTGGTACGACCAGTTCAGGTCGCCCATTTTTTAGCGTAGCCAACGAAGAGAATATCGCCAGTCAAAAAGTGCGCTATTTTTGCGCGCTTATCAGGGTTTTTCGGCAAAAAGTTTGCCGTCGCGGACCAGTTCGCGCGGATAACTGTTTTTCAACCGTGAGCTGATTCGCTTCGCCAGCCCAAGCGGGAAGCCCTGATACGTCACCACCACATCGTCGTGATTTGGCACATTTTCTGGGTAGATATCGCGCCCGCGATACCACTCCTGTGCCTCAGTCTGCGTCAGCTCATGCCCCAGTTTGTCGGTTTCGGCCAGCGCAATCACCGCTTCGTGCTGCCAGCGATAACCTTTGTTATGCGTCTCGGCAAGCTTGAGGCCAATGCGCGAGAAACGGACTTTTCCGAGCAGCGGTTCAATCTCTGCCGGGAAGAGCCAAATCTCTTTATCGCGCTGCCAGAGGGAAAGCGCGTCATTCCAGAACAGTCCGACCTGACTGGCTGCCTCAGTGACGGCGGCGGATTCGCGGGTTTTCATCGGTGTGAACGGGAATTTACCCACTTTATAGCCCGGTGCTGGCAGAGGCTCGACCGAGGCGATTTTACGCAGACGGGCAACGAAGAAGCCTTCGCAATCGTAAATTTGCGGGAAGACGTGGAGGAAACCTTCGGGCGTGATCGCCTCTTTAGCTGAAGGGAACAGGGTTGCCAGCGATTCGATTTCCACAGCCTGCGGATACTGTTCCAGCAGCCAGGCCAACACCGATTCGTTTTCGTCGCGATTGAGCGTACAGGTTGAATAGACCAGCGTACCGCCAGGTTTCAGTGCGTGAAAAGCGCTGTCGATAAGCTCTCGCTGCGTGGCGGCAATCTCAAGATTACTTTGTACCGACCAGTTTTTCAGCGCGTCGGGATCTTTACGCACTACGCCTTCGCCGGAACACGGCGCATCAAGCAGAATAGCGTCAAAACTTTCCGGTACTGCCGCACCGAAGACGCGGCCATCAAAATGGGTCAGCGCCACGTTGGCAATACCGCAGCGGCTGATATTGGCGTGGAGAACTTTTACCCGGCTGGCGGAAAACTCATTGGCGAGAATTGCACCCTGGTTGCCCATGCGAGCGGCAATCTGGGTGGTTTTCGATCCGGGAGCGGCGGCGACGTCCATCACCCGTTTTGGCAGCTCGTCCCCGGTAAACAGCGCAGCGACCGGCAACATCGAGCTGGCTTCCTGAATATAAAACAGACCGCTAAGGTGCTCAGCGGTGCTGCCTAACGGCAGTGACTCTTCGTCTTCGCGTTCAATCCAGAAACCTTCCGCACACCAGGGCACCGGCGTCAGTTGCCAGCCATAAGGGGCGACCAGTGCCAGGAAATCGGCAACGCTGATTTTCAATGTATTGACGCGAATACTGCGGCGCAGCGGGCGCTGGCAGGCGGCAATAAAATCATCAAAGGCGAGGTGAGCAGGCATGGCCTCACGCATCTGCGCGAGGAATTCATCGGGAAGAAAGACAGAGTTTTGAGCCACTGGGGAGTACCACACGTAAACAGAGAGCGTGCAGTTTAGCATAAACGCCCCGGCGCAGTGACACCGGGGCGTTTAACATTAACGTGGCAGGGCGGTGCCCCATTGGCGCCACTCTTTCGGCTCCTCTTCCTGTAACAGGAAGTGTTTGCCTGCCTGCGCTTTCGGCGCGAGCGGTGTGCCTGGCGGCGTGGCAAAGGCAATACCGCCGCGAATGAACTGATTGAAGGTGCCGGTTTTCACCACGCCCCCTGTCAGGCCGAAGTCGAGGCTGTAACCGGAAGCCAGCCAGAAGACTGAGTTGTTGCGCACCAGATGCTGATAACGCTGGCTGATACGTAGTTCAACCATCACGCGGTCAGAAAGCGACCCCAGCGTCAGACCCGTTACCGTGCCCACTTCGATACCACGGAACAACACCGGGGTGCCAATGCCCAGCGAACCGGCTTCCGGCGCTTCCACCACAAGACTCAGCCCGTCGAGATAGCGGGAGTCGGCGATGGTGGCTTCCTGCAGCTCAAATTCGCGACGTGGCGAACCCTGGCCCATCTCAACGTTGATGTAAGGTTGCAGGATGGTATCGAGGTGCTCTACACCGGCAGCGGAAATCTGCGGCGTCACAACCGAGAAGCGACTGCCGCGACGCGCGAAGGTATTCACATACTCCGGATAAAGCACCGCGCGCGCCTGAACTTCGTTGCGCCCGGCGTTCAGTTCCAGCGTTTGTACCTGTCCAATATCAATGCCCAGATAACGAATTGGCATGCCTGCCGCCAGTTTCCCGGCATCAAAGGCGTGCAGCGTAATCTGGCCACCTACCGCACGCGCCGCCGTTTCAGACGCGAACAGGATACGTTTGTCGCCTTTACGGGTATTACCACCCGCGCCGCTCAGGTTATCGAAACTGATCGCGCCTTTCAGCGCACGGGACAGCGGCGAGGCCTGAACGGTTAACCCGCTTCCGTTCAGCTGTACTTTTGCACCGCCTTCGGCCCAGAACACGCTGTCCGGCGTCAACAGGGAACGGTATTCCGGTTTGATGTGCAGCGAGATATCAAATGCGTTAGCGCGAGGGCTTACGGTAATCACTTCACCCACTTCAAACTTGCGATACAGCACCACGGACCCCGCCTGAATATCCGGCAAGGTTTCAGCTGTCAGGGTGAGAGTAGAAGTAGGCAGCTCGCTCAGGCTATTTTCCTGCGCTTTCTCGAGGTTGGCGTACAGCGGATAATCGGCTTTCATCTCGCCTTTTTCACCCGGCAGAATGCGGATCCCGCCGCTCAGCCATTCATTGGCGCTCGCGCCGAGGAATTCAACGCCATCAAGACCGACTTTGACATCGACGCGGCTGTTCACCACAAACTTGCTGTCGCCATGGATCAGCTCACGATATTGCGGCTCGATTGCGATGGTGAACGTGACGCCTTTATTCGTCAGCTTACGCTCCATCACCTGGCCGACCTTCACGCCGTGCAAAATCAACGGTTGCCCGGCATCAATGCCGTAGCTTTCCGGCGCGCTCAGGGAGAGCGTCATGACGTCAGGCTGTTGTAACAGCGTTTTGCTGGCCGGGAGAACCGTAAAGCTGTCTCGTGCCTCGCCTTCGCCCGGCACCAGCTCAAAGGTACTTCCGGTGAGAAGCATGCTGAGATTGGCGTTCTCCAGCGACAGTTTTGGCTCATGCAGTTCAATGCGCGTTTTCTCGCGCAGCAGCGTGACCACGCTGGGGTCAACGGTCATTTCGCCCGTCACGGAGCTGTCGGTATTGAGATTCAGTTTGGTCAACTGACCCACTTCCAGCCCCTGATAGAGCAGGGGAGTAGAACCCGCTTTCAGCCCCTGACCGCTGGGAAGCTGCAATTTAACGATAACGCCGCGCTGGCTGTGGGCCAGATCTTCATACAAACCGTACTCGTCATTTTGCGCAGCCACTTCTGAATTTTCCGGTGAGTCGAAGGCTATCGCCCCGTTAACCAACGCGGTTAAGCTTTCAAGCTGCACCTTCGCACCGCTCAAATCGACGTCTGCTTTGATACCCGACACATTCCAGAAGCGGCTGCCTTTTTTCACCAGATTGGTGAAACGGCGCTCAATCAGCACGTCGATGGTCACCCCGCGTTTGTTGGCATTAATGGCGTAATCGTACACGCGTCCAACGGGGATTTTGCGGTAATAGACCAGCGAGCCGCTGCTGAGCGAACCGAGATCCGGCGCGTGCAGGTGAATCATCAGCTCGCCGTTATTCAGACGATATTTTGGCTGCGTATCCAGCGCGGTGAAGTGATCGCGCGCTTTACCTTTGCCGGGCATCATGCCGATATAGTTACCGCCGACCAGCGCATCCAACCCGGAAACACCGGCCAGAGAGGCCTTCGGCGTCACCAGCCAGAATTGCGTATCATCACGCAGCGCGTCTTCCATATCGCTTTTGATGCTGGCCTTCACTTCGATACGGTTCAGGTCTTCGGTCAGGCGAATTTCCTGCACCGTACCCACTTCCACCCCCTGATAGCGCACAGGCGTACGGCCAGGAACGATACCGTCCGCCGACATGAAGTCGATGGTGATAGTGGTGCCGCGATCTTCGTAACTGTTCCAGATGAGCCAGCCTGCAATCATCAGCGCGATGATCGGAAGCAACCAGAAAGGTGAAATGCGACGTTTAATTTTAATCTTCGCTTCAGTCGGTGAAGCGGGCGTTTCCTGACTCATGAGCGTCCCAAAGTAAGCGGCTGTCCAGCCAATTAACAGCAAGAATAGTCAATATCACCGCGGCACCGAAATAAAAAGCCGCCGGGCCCATTGTAAAGGCGAGAAGCTGATCGCGATTAATCAGCGACATGGTCAACGAGATCACAAACAGATCCAGCATCGACCAGCGACCAATCCACGTCACGAATCGCAGTAACAGAATTCGCGTGCGTAAACCCTGTTCACATTTGGAATGAATGCTAATCAGCAGCGTAAACAACACGATGATTTTGGTAAACGGTACCAGGATACTGGCGAAGAATACCACGGCGGCGACGGCGACGTTACTGTCCGCCAGAGAAAGAATCCCCGACATGATGGTATCTTCCTGTCGCCCGCCGTTAACGTAAATAATTGATATCGGCAAAAAGTTTGCCGGTAACAGAAAGATGACGGAGGCAATCAGCGCTGCCCAGCATTTCTGCAGACTCTGGCGACGCCGCCTGGAGAGTGGAACGTGGCAACGATGGCAGCGCCCGCGCGAATCCGGGAAGCCGGTGTGATGGCATTCCAGGCACACCATCAGCCCTTCATGGGGGCGGGTGACCGGGCGTTGAGGATAGAAGCGTTCCCAGAGCTCCTCGATATTCAGATGGATAAGCGTCAGAATGCTGAGGATCACCAGAGAAATAAACGCCAGCAGGCCGAGACCTGGTTGCAGGAAGGCGTAATCCTGTACCTTAATAGACGCAACGGCGATCCCTACCAGATAAATATCCAGCATCACCCACTCTTTGAGCTTCTCCAGCATCAGCAGCACCGGGCGCAGGTTCATGCCCAGAATATTGCCAAGCCAGAGATAGGCGATGGCGATAACCAATACCGCTGGCGCGGCGACGCTACAGAACAGCACCATTGCGGCGGTAATGGGATCGCCCTGGGCGGTCATTTGCTGGATACCGTGTAGCACGTTTGCGTCGATGCGTACGCCAAGCAGATGCAGACGGAGCAATGGCTCGCTCCAGGCGAACGGCATCAGCAGCATCATGGCAATCGCCATTGCGCCAAGACGCGTTAACGACCAGTCGCGACCGTCGCGAACTTTGGCATTGCAGCGCGGGCAATAGGCACATTGGTGCGATTTAACCGACGGTAACTGAAAAAGCGTATCGCACTGCGGGCAACGTTGGTATTGTGCCTGCGGGATAGGATCACCCATCGCATGAATACGAATTTTCTGTGTCGGTGTAATGCGTGATGTTTTTAGTGGCATTTATTACATCGTAGAATGAATGTATAACTCTATCTTAACTCATGAATGGATTGAACTTGAGCCCTGACGCATTTAATGCTTATTTTATAGGGGTATGCGTCGTCGATAGTATCAGTAATTGAAGTAGACAATAGTGGTTTAATAATGAACAAAACAGAACTTTACGCGGATCTTAACCGTGATTTTCAGGCATTGATGGCAGGTGAGAACAGTTTTCTAGCTGTAATCTCTAACACCAGCGCGTTGCTTTTTGAACGTCTGGCGGATGTTAACTGGGCAGGTTTTTATTTACTGGAAGGCAATACGCTGGTTTTGGGGCCATTCCAGGGCAAGCTGGCGTGCGTGCGCATTCCGGTTGGCCGGGGAGTATGTGGTACGGCGGTGGCGAAGAATGAAGTGCAGCGCGTAGAAGACGTGCACGCGTTCGACGGTCATATCGCCTGTGACAGCGCCAGTAACTCCGAAATCGTACTGCCGCTGGTGGTTGACGGAGAGGTGATTGGCGTGCTGGATATCGATAGCCCGCTCTTTTCACGCTTCAGCGAAGAGGACGAACAGGGCCTGCGTGAACTGGTCGGTCATCTCGAAAATGTGCTTGCTGGCACCGATTATCAAAAATTCTTTGCCCGCGTCGAAGGATAATCAACGGATAACGTAGCATTTAGCGATGGCGTCATTATAATGTCGCCTGTTCATGCCTGCGGCTTGTTGGCTACGTCCGTTGTAATCAGGAAATTTCATGGAAAATCAACCTAAGTTGAATAGCAGTAAAGAAGTTATCGCATTTCTGGCCGAACGTTTTCCGCACTGCTTCAGTGCCGAAGGTGAAGCTCGTCCTCTGAAAGTCGGTATTTTTCAGGATCTTGTCGAGCGTGTTGATGGTGAGATGAACCTCAGCAAAACCCAATTACGTTCCGCATTACGTCTTTATACTTCAAGCTGGCGCTACCTTTACGGTATCAAAGCTGGCGCAGTACGTGTCGACCTCGACGGTAACCCTTGCGGTGAACTCGACGAGCAGCACGTTGCCCATGCTCGTCAGCAGCTTGAAGAAGCCAAAGCGCGTGTTCAGGCTCAGCGTGCTGAACAGCAGGCGAAAAAACGCGAAGCTGCCGCTGCTGCGGGTGAAGGCGATGCACCGCGTCGCGAGCGTAAGCCGCGTCCTCCGGTTCGCCGCAAAGAAAACGCTGAGCGTAAACCACGCGATGCTAAACCTGCTGCGAAAGCCGTACGCGAAGTACGCGAAGAAAAGCTTACTCCTGTTTCCGACATTTCTGCGCTGACCGTTGGTCAATCCCTGAAAGTCAAAGCGGGCAATAACGCAATGGACGCCACGATTCTGGAAATCACCAAAGATGGTGTCCGCGTGCAGCTTACTTCTGGTATGTCAATGATAGTACGCGCAGAACACCTGGTGTTCTGAAACGGAGGCCGGGCCAGGCATGAACAAACTTTTTAGGCTCTCCGCCCTCGCTGGCCTGTTTTTAATAACAGGCCACGCCTTAGCGGTGGAAGATATTACTCGTGTTGATCAAATTCCGATTCTTAAGGAAGAGACTCAGCACGCAACGGTGAGCGAGCGCGTGACATCGCGCTTTACCCGTTCTCATTACCGTCAGTTCGATCTCGACCAGTCCTTTTCCGCCAAGATTTTTGACCGCTATCTGAACCTGCTCGATTACAGTCACAACGTCCTGCTGGCCAGCGACGTTGCGCAGTTTGCTTCGAAGAAAGGACAGATTGGCGATGAACTGCGCTCGGGCAAGCTCGACGTGTTTTACGATCTCTACAATCTGGCACAAAAGCGACGTTTTGAACGTTATCAGTACGCGCTGAAAGTGCTCGAACGCCCGATGGACTTCACCGGCAACGACACCTTCAATCTTGACCGGGCAAAAGCGCCATGGCCAAAAGATGAAGCCGAGCTGAACGCCCTGTGGGATGGCAAGGTCAAGTTCGATGAACTGAGCCTGAAGCTGACCGGGAAAGATGAAAAAGAGATCCGCGAGACCCTGACGCGTCGCTATAAGTTCGCGATTCGTCGTCTGGCGCAAACCAACAGCGAAGACGTTTTCTCGCTGGCGATGACTTCTTTCGCGCGCGAAATCGACCCGCATACCAACTATCTCTCTCCGCGCAACACCGAACAGTTCAATACCGAAATGAGCCTGTCTCTGGAAGGTATTGGCGCCGTGCTGCAAATGGATGATGACTACACGGTAATCAATTCCATGGTGGCCGGTGGGCCAGCGGCGAAGAGTAAAGCGATTACGGTTGGCGATAAAATTGTCGGCGTAGGCCAGGCGGGTAAAGGCATGGTCGATGTGATCGGCTGGCGTCTGGATGATGTCGTGGCGCTGATTAAAGGGCCGAAGGGCAGTAAAGTTCGTCTGGAAATTCTGCCTGCGGGTAAAGGTGCGAAAACCAAAATCGTCACCCTGACGCGCGAACGCATTCGTCTGGAAGACCGTGCCGTGAAGATGTCGGTGAAAACCGTCGGCAAAGAGAAAGTGGGCGTGCTCGACATCCCTGGTTTCTATGTTGGCCTGACGGAAGACGTTAAGGTGCAGTTGCAGAAGCTGGAAAAACAGAACGTCAGCAGCGTGATTATCGATCTGCGTACCAACGGCGGCGGGGCATTGACGGAAGCGGTATCGCTCTCTGGCTTGTTCATTCCGTCCGGCCCGGTTGTGCAGGTGCGTGACAACAACGGCAAAGTGCGTGAAGACAGCGATAACGACGGCGTGGTGTACTACAAAGGCCCGCTGGTGGTGCTAGTTGACCGCTTCAGCGCCTCGGCATCTGAAATCTTTGCTGCTGCCATGCAGGACTACGGACGCGCGCTGATCGTCGGTGAACCGACCTTCGGGAAAGGCACCGTTCAGCAATACCGTTCTCTGAATCGCATTTACGATCAAATGCTGCGCCCGGAATGGCCAGCGCTGGGTTCCGTGCAGTACACCATTCAGAAGTTCTACCGCATTAACGGCGGCAGTACGCAACGTAAAGGTGTAACACCGGATATCCTGATGCCGACCGGTTCGGAAGAGACGGAAACGGGCGAGAAGTTTGAAGATAACGCATTGCCGTGGGACAGCATTGATGCCGCGACCTATGTGAAATCCGATGATTTAACACCGTTTGGTCCGGAACTGCTGAAGCTGCACAATGCGCGTATCGCGAAAGATCCTGAATTCCAGTACATCATGAAGGATATTGCGCGCTTTAATGCGATGAAAGATAAGCGCAATATTGTCTCTTTGAATTACGCTCAGCGTGAAAAAGAGAATCTGGAAGATGATGCAACACGTCTGGCTCGCGTTAACGATCGCTACAAACGCGATGGAAAACCGTTGCTGAAGAACATCGACGATTTGCCGAAGGATTATCAGGAGCCGGATCCCTATCTGGATGAAACCGTGAATATCGCGGTTGACCTGGCGCATCTTGAAAAAGACAGGCCAGCCGCAACACCTGCGACCAGCAAGTAATTCTCCCTAAATAAAACAGGCACAAGCGATTGTGCCTGTTTTTTTACATCTCTAAACCGCGCGTAAGCAAGTGTGCGAAAAAATGTAAAGTTGTGTCTTTCTCGTGACTTACCCGCCGTGGATAGTTGAAAATTGTATTAATACCCATACGATGTGGGTAATCGCATAGTGCGTTTTGTTAAAACGAGGTTAAAAGTAAATTATGATGCGAATCGCGCTCTTCCTGTTGACCAACCTTGCTGTGATGGTTGTGTTTGGGCTGGTGCTAAGCCTGACAGGAATTCAGTCGAGCAGCATGACGGGCCTGCTGATTATGGCTCTGCTATTTGGTTTTGGTGGTTCTATCGTTTCGCTGATGATGTCGAAATGGATGGCGCTGAAATCTGTGGGTGGGGAAGTGATTGAGCAGCCGCGCAACGAAACGGAGCGCTGGCTGATGGACACCGTGGCGCAACAATCGCGTCAGGCCGGTATTGGTATGCCGCAGGTCGCTATCTATCATGCGCCGGATATCAACGCCTTTGCCACCGGCGCGCGCCGTGATGCGTCTCTGGTAGCGGTCAGTACGGGTCTGTTGCAGAACATGAGCCGTGACGAAGCGGAAGCGGTCATCGCGCACGAGATTAGCCACGTGGCTAACGGTGATATGGTGACCATGACGCTGATTCAGGGCGTGGTGAACACCTTTGTTATCTTCATCTCGCGCGTCATTGCGCAGATTGCCGCCGGTTTCCTGAGCGGTAACCGTGATGAAGGTGAAGAGGGTGGTAACGGTAACCCGCTTATCTATTTTGCGGTTTCAATGGTCCTTGAACTGGTGTTCGGTATTCTGGCCAGCATTATTACCATGTGGTTCTCGCGTCACCGTGAATTCCACGCGGATGCTGGTTCAGCGCGCCTGGTAGGGCGTGAAAAAATGATCGCAGCCCTGCAACGTCTGAAAACCAGCTACGAACCGCAGGAAGCCAGCAGCATGATGGCCTTCTGCATCAACGGTAAGTCCAAAACGCTGAGTGAGCTGTTTATGACTCACCCGCCGCTGGACAAGCGTATCGAAGCGCTGCGTACCGGTGAGTACCTGAAATAATGAAAAAGCGCCTCAATCGAGGCGCTTTTTTTTAGCTCTGTACGCGCGGTTGCGTCACCCTCAAGCCGCTAAACAGCGCTGCAACTACCGCCAGACTTCCTGCCAGCAGCAATGACACATGTGTCCCGCTATCGCCAAACGCATTAAACATCAACGCCACCAGCGCCGCACCGGTGCTTTGCCCCAGCAGGCGAGCCGTACCCAGCATCCCGCTGGCGCCACCGCTTCGCTGCCGGGGTGCGGCGGAAATAATGGTGTGGTTGTTGGGTGACTGAAACAGACCGAACCCTGCGCCGCACAGGATCATGCGCCAGATGATATCCAGATCGGAAGGCGATGAAGGCAGCAGAGCAAGCGCAAACAATCCGCAGGCCATTACCGCCATGCCAAGCGCGCCCAGGAATCCGGCGTGGACTCGCTCAATTAAATACCCGGCCAGCGGCGCCATTACCATGGTGGCTAAAGGCCAGGGCGTCAGCAGCAAGCCCGTTTCCACTTCGCTGCGCCCCATCATGGTTTGCAGGAAGAAGGGAAGCGATACCAGCGCCAGCATCTGCGCGCAGAAAGAACAGATAGACGTGCAAATAGAGAGTGAGAACAACGGGATACGCAGTAAATCGACCGGTAATAGCGGTACGGGTAAACGCAACTGACGACGGATGAAAAAGAAACCGACAATCAGTAACAGCACCACTTCCGCGACCACCTGCGTGGTCGATTGCCCCTGCGCAAACCCGCCCAGTGCGGTGATCAGCAGACCAAACGTCAGGGCATTCATGATTGCGCTTGGCAGATCGAAGCGCGTGGCCTGGCTGCGCGAACCGTTTGCGGGCAGATAACGCACCGCCAGCACCCACGAGATAATGCCCAGCGGCACGTTCACAAGGAATAGCCATTGCCATGACGCGACTGACAGAATCGCCGCCGCGATGGTCGGCCCGGCCGCTGAGGAGACGGCAACCACAAACGAGTTAATCCCCATACCGCGCCCCAACTGGCGCTGTGGATAGATGAGCCGAATGAGCGCCGTATTCACGCTCATGAGCGCCGCGCCGCCAAGGCCCTGCGCCACGCGCGCAAGCGTTAGCATCTCCAGCGAATTCGACATCGCACACAGCCCAGACGCGAGGGTAAAGACAATCAGGCCGATTTTGTAGATCCGGTGATAGCCAATCATGTCCCCCAGAAAAGCCAGTGACAGCAGCGAGATGACGATAGCTATCTGATAGGCGTTGACTATCCAGATAGACGCTGCCGGTGAGGCATGCAGATCGCTGGCAATTGTCGGTAAGGCAACGTTGGCGATAGCCCCATCGAGCACCGCCATCGTAATACCGAGCACAATGGTTAAGATAGCGCCATACCGTTGAGGGACAGGTAAGCCATCTGAGATTTTTTTATCCATGAGAAAAATGCGGTTTTTAAGAAATTATTTGTCAGAAAACTATTTTAGCATTGATTATTCGGCTGTATGTCGCAGATTTGTAACCAGGTTGCAGAAGATTCATTGCGACGAACGCTTTGCGAAATTATAATAAAAACCGGTTCTAATTTTTATAAAACAGTTGCGATGAGGTGATAAATGGCAGTTGCAGATTTGGATAAACAGCCAGATTCTGTCTCTTCAGTATTGAAGGTTTTTGGCATCCTGCAGGCGCTTGGTGAAGAGCGCGAAATCGGAATTACCGAACTGTCGCAGCGTGTCATGATGTCGAAAAGCACTGTTTATCGCTTTTTGCAGACCATGAAATCATTGGGATACGTTGCCCAGGAAGGGGAATCTGAAAAGTATTCGTTAACGCTTAAGCTGTTTGAGCTGGGCGCGCGCGCATTACAGAACGTTGATTTAATTCGTAGCGCAGACATTCAGATGCGTGAACTCTCGCGTTTGACGAAAGAGACGATTCACCTTGGTGCGCTGGACGAAGACAGTATTGTCTATATCCATAAAATTGACTCGATGTACAACCTGCGTATGTACTCTCGCGTAGGTCGTCGTAACCCGCTTTACAGCACCGCGATTGGTAAAGTGCTGCTGGCCTGGCGCGACCGCGATGAAGTGCGTGAAATTCTGCAGGACGTAGAATATAAGCACAGCACCGATCGCACCATCACCAGCACCGATGAACTGATGCCGGTTCTGGATCTGGTTCGTCAGCAGGGGTATGGGGAAGATAACGAAGAACAGGAAGAAGGTCTGCGCTGTATTGGCGTACCGGTCTTTGACCGATTTGGCGTGGTCATTGCGGGTTTGAGTATTTCGTTCCCGACGCTGCGTTTCTCTGAAGAGCGCCTGCACGAGTATGTGGCGATGCTGCATACGGCGGCGCGTAAGATTTCAGAGCAGTTAGGCTATAACGATTATCCGTTTTGATTAAGCGCTTAATCAAAAAAAACGCCGCGATGTTCGCGGCGTTTGTTTATCCATTATCGACCACAGTTTCACTTTTTCGCAGGACCGGACAATCGGTCAGGCCAATGATCCCACTGCTGGAATGAACGTATTGTGCTGTGCTGGTGCCTCGTGCGGTCAGATATTTACATTGTAGCCCCAAACCGCCAGCATTCTCCGTGCTGCCGATTAAAACACCATAACCGCTCAGCAATATGCCAATCCAGACAATGGCCAGTATAATAATTGTTCTGATCGCAAATCTCATGACATCCTCACGTCTTTTCTATCCTTGATAATAGAGTAGCTTTTCAATATTGCGAGACAACTCCATGATTCCTAAAAGCAGAATTTATCTGTACAGTTAGCCGCGGTTTAAGATGTCCGTGTTAATTTGATCGTCTGTTAATGCTATATGTCGTGGAGTGTGGAGTGAAAAAATTTCGGTGGGTGTTACTGATTGTCGTACTGGCGGCCTGTTTGCTGCTCTGGACTCAGACGCTCAACGTGTTGTGCGACCAGGATGTTCAGTTCTTTAACGGGATCTGCAGCATCAACAAATTCATTCCCTGGTAAAACATTTTTGCCATCAACGATTTCCTTCCTTAATACGAGTGGTAGAATAGCCCGTTCCTTTTGAGGTGGTGAAATGAGTGATCTAGTAAGTTCTGGGGCATTAAATCTGGCGTCTGTGGTGGTATCTGTTCTGCTGTTGGTCGTGGGGCTGGTACTTTGGTTCTTTGTTAACCGCGCAAGTTCGCGCACCAGTGAGCAAATTGAACTGCTTGAAGCATTGTTGGATCAGCAAAAGCGTCAGAATGCGCTGCTGCGTCGACTCTGTGAAGCCAATGAACCTGAAAAACCGGCAGTCGAAGAGAAAGCCGTTGAAGCAAAAAACGAAGATGAAGATGATTTCATTCGCCTGGTGGCAGAACGATAATCTTTTCTCCTCTTCACTCCGGCTGTCTCACCAGGCTGCCGGAGTCCGTAGGTTGCACCGCCGCGGTGCACGCAGTCTGAACAACGGTATTACCTCTCCCTCTTATCCATCTTCCTGAAGCGTCTCAACGCAGGTCCAGTGTCGTTTCTCAATCACGTGTTCGTATCTAATTGTATTTATAATTAATTTTTTACCAGCCAAACAGCCTGGTCAATTATCCATCACCCAAATGTATGAGTGACGGATATCTGTTTTATTTGCGCAACTTACTAGCTGCATTTGCCGTACGGTATTAGCGAAACGTTTTTATTGCGCGGTGATAACGTTATGTCATTAAACGTTCATTATTTTGGTGCAACCTAAGTACATTATTTGGCTGGTGTGAGTCACGGCAGCAGTATAGCGAAACGTTACTTACTTATAACCGGTTATCAAAATGCACCTTTCGAAAATTAGCTCGAAAATATTCTAACGATATAAAAAAATGTTGATGCCGCTTCGCTTTTCTGGACGTACTGAAAATGTTGGACTATGGTAAAAAAGTCTTACGTTACCGTGAGGTAGGTGAGATAAAAGACACGAGCCGGAGCGCGTCAGACAACTGTTTGCCGCATAAATGCGTAGTCGATCAAATGATTGTTGTATGATTTGTGCGGCTGATCGAGACACGTTTAAAAATGGCTTGCCATTATTAACGTTGTATGTGATAACACGTTTTGGGTTAAACGAGGTACAGTTCTGTCTATGTATGGCATTATCAGTAAAGAAGTCCTGAGTAAACACGTTGACGTTGAATACCGCTTCTCTGCCGAACCTTATATTAGTGCCTCATGCAGTCATGTCTCAGTTTTATCTATGAATGCGCCCACGGGCGAAGAAAACACTCTAAGGAATTTTGCAAATGGCAAAGATTAAAGGTCAAGTTAAGTGGTTCAACGAGTCTAAAGGTTTTGGTTTCATTACTCCTGCTGACGGCAGCAAAGATGTATTCGTACATTTCTCTGCAATCCAGGGTAACGGCTTCAAAACTCTGGCTGAAGGCCAGAACGTTGAGTTCGAAATTCAGGACGGCCAGAAAGGCCCAGCTGCAGTTAACGTAACTGCAATCTGATTCGACTGCCACTGATGCTTTGATGCGTGCGCGCATCATAATCAGCCTTAAAGCCTCGCAACCGCGGGGCTTTTTACATTCTTTGCAAAGTGTTTCTGATTTCCCTTCTGGTCGTCCTTTGTTGCAAATCCGCGATCTTATTAGCATTGTTGCGCGATAAATCTCTGAACTATTCCTGTTAAATCAGTCCGTTGCTTTTTAACGCTGGAGTCAGAGTGCAAGATAAATCCCGAGGGAAGCCCCCTCATTTTACCCCCGTCCGGTTTGGCCTGGTGTGCGCCGGTATTTTAAGCTGTCTGGGCTTCCTTCTTGCGCGAGTTGGCTGGTTGCAAATTGTCTCCCCCGATAACCTGGTCAAGCAGGAAGATATGCGCTCGGTACGCGAAGAACCGATTGATGTGCCACGTGGCATGATTGTCGATCGCGAAAACCGGCCACTGGCAGTGAGCGTGCCGGTTAGCGCGATTTGGGTCGATCCGCAAACCCTGATTGAGAAGGGCGGTGTGGGGTTCGATAACCGCTGGCAGGCGCTGGCAAAAGCATTAAATCTCTCCTTAAGCGCATTACAGGCCCGCGTCAATGCGCACCCGCACAGCCGATTTCTCTATCTTGCCCGCCAGGTGGACCCGCTTCAGGCGCAGTGGATTGATAAGCTGCATCTGCCAGGCATTAACCTGCGTGAAGAGTCACGCCGCTTTTATCCTGCCGGCCACGTCGCGGCGAACCTGATAGGTTTTACGAATGTCGACGATCAGGGCATTGAAGGTATTGAGAAAAGCTTTAACAGCCAGCTCATTGGCAAACCGGGTTTGCGTCAGGTGCGTAAAGATAAATTTGGCCGGGTAATCGAAAACATTACCGAAATGGCCCCCGTACCCGCGCATAACATTCAGCTCAGTATTGATGAGCGTCTGCAAACGGTAACGGAAGACGCGCTGGATAACGCTGTGCGCTGGAACAAAGCCGCGTCTGGCGCAGCGGTACTGGTGAAAATCGACACCGGTGAAATTTTGTCTATGGCGAGCTACCCGGACTACAACCCGAACAATCGCGAAACGGCCACGCTGGATGATTTCCGTAACCGCGCCATCAGCGACACGTTTGAACCCGGTTCCACCGTGAAACCGCTGGTGATCATGACCGCGCTTCAGCAGGGTATTGTTCGCCCGGATAGTGTCGTCGATACCCATCCTTATATGCTGGACGGCCATCGCATTCGTGACGTGGGCTATTATCCGGAGCTCACCCTAACCGGTATTTTACAGAAATCGAGCGACACGGGCGTATCGCGACTGTCGCTGGCGATGCCAGTACAAAAGCTGCTGGACACCTACACCGCGTTTGGTTTTGGCGAACCGACCGGATTGGGCTTAACCGGTGAAAGTCAGGGATTGTTACCGCATCGTCGTTACTGGGGCGAGCTGGATCGCGCGACATTCGCCTTTGGTTACGGCTTAATGGTCACGCCGCTGCAACTCGCGCACGTTTACGCGACCATTGGCGGCTTTGGCATTTCGCGTCCGCTGTCGATTACCCGTATTGATCCCCCCGTCATCGGTCATCGGGTGATGCCCGAACCTCTGGTGCATCAGGTTGAACATATGATGGAAAGCGTCGCGCTGCCGGGCGGCGGCGGGACAAAAGCCGCCGTTCGTGATTATCGCGTAGCGGTGAAAACCGGGACCGCCAAGAAAATTGGCGACGACGGGAAGTATGTCGATAAATATGTCGCATATACCGCAGGTGTCGCGCCCGCCAGCAACCCGCAGTTTGCGCTGGTCGTTGTGATCAACGAACCGCAGAACGGGCAGTATTACGGCGGGGCGGTTTCCGCACCAGTATTCAGTCAGATTATGGGCGATGTGTTACGTCTGGAAAACGTCATGCCGGATGGCTTACCCCAGGGCTCAGATAATTTGATTGTAATGCACGCCCCTGCGGGGGCACCTGCGCTGTAAATCCTCCCACTCAGGGGCGAAAAGCGGTACACTTTCGCCCTTTGAATGTTCCCCGGAGTTGTTATGTCCTGGAGTTGCCCGCTCTGCCACGCACCGCTCACCCGCAGCGGAAACAGCTATTGCTGTCCTCAACGCCATCAGTTTGATATGGCGAAAGAAGGTTATGTCAATTTACTGCCCGTGCAGCATAAGCGTTCCCGCGATCCAGGCGACAGCGCAGAGATGATGCAGGCGCGCCGCGCTTTCCTTGATGCCGGGCACTATCAACCTTTACGCGATGCTATTTGCGCGAAGCTTGACGAGATTAAGCCAGCACAATTACTGGATATCGGCTGCGGGGAAGGGTACTACACTCATGCTTTTGCCGAAATTGCCGGGCACACGTGGGGCCTGGATGTGGCAAAGAACGCCATTCGCGCCGGGGCAAAGCGTTACGCGAATGTCGATTTTTGTGTCTCTTCCAGCCAGCGACTGCCGTTTGAAGATAACTGCATGGACGTGGTGGTCCGTATCTACGCACCCTGCAACCCTGAAGAGCTGGCGCGCGTCGTTAAACCGGGCGGATGGGTGATTACCGTTACGCCGGGGCCGCGACATTTAGTTGAGCTAAAAGGGCTGATTTATGACGAAGTCCAGCTGCATGCCCCGCATTCGGAAACGTTGCCAGGCTTTGCGCTGCAAACGCACGATGCGTTAGCGTATCCGATGCAGTTAAGCGGGGCGGAAGCGGTGACGTTATTGCAGATGACGCCGTTTGCCTGGCGCGCAAAACCGGAGGTGTGGGAGACGTTGAAAGGGCAGGAACACTTTGACTGCCAGACCGATTTTGCTATTCATGTCTGGCAGCGTTTGGACGATTAACCGGCGAAATGGCTGTAGAGAATTTCTGCGCCAATGCCGATAAGTACGATACCGCCCAGAATTTCAGCCCGTTTGCCGAGCAGCGGGCCGATAAAGCGACCAATCATCATGCCAAGCGTGGACATGGTGAAGGTTGCGCAGCCAATGGCCAGCGCCATCACCAGAATATTGACCTGTAAAAACGCCAGGCCGACACCGACTGCCATCGCATCAAGGCTGGTGGCAATCGCGGTGGTCACTAATAACCAGAAACCGTGACGGCGGGGAGGTTCGCAATCTTCATCGCTATCGTCGCCCCGGAAACCTTCGACAATCATACGTCCGCCTAAAAAGACCAGCAGCACGAACGCTACCCAATGGCTCCATTCCAGCACAAAGCGGCTGGCGAGCATTCCCAGCCCCCAGCCAATCAGCGGAGTCAGGGTTTCGATAACGCCAAAGATAAGCCCAGTACGAATGGCTTCAGAGAATTTTGGTTTGTGGAGCGTGGCGCCTTTACCCATCGATGCAGCGAAAGCATCCATCGACATGCCAAGGGCGAGGAGAATAATTGCGTATGCGTTCATCAGAGCGTCCAGACCGGGAATATCCATATGACACACTCCTGCCCCCAGTAAACAGCAGTAAGTGCATCTATGGTCTCGCCTAACCATTCTGGGTTGAATGGTTCGCACGTGCCACGTTTTGCAACGAGTATGTTGACACGTACATTTTCAGATGACTGAAAATCGGCTACTCCCCAACGACGGACGCAACCTTAACATATTTTTAGAATATAAACCAAGAACAGAAAGTGTTATTTCTTTTAACTAAATGATAACGATTTTCATTTGCGAAATAAGGTGAGAAAAACGTTAATTATTATCGTTCATTTTTTGAGGGAATATAGCCAACGCTATATTAAAAGTGCCTGAAAATAGCACAATTATAGCACTGGCTATATTTACAACCTATTGAGCAGAAAGAAGAAGTTTAGAGATCTTTTCGAGGTCTTCAATATTCTTCACACGCACCAGCAGACGCCGTTGTTCTAATTGCATCACCAGCACGCCATCCTCGGATAAATTCATCTGTTTCACCCGTGGATATTCGATCCAGATATTGGCGAAGAAAAAGCCTGTCGATTTGAAAATGATTTTTGGGCTGCGGATCCAGAACAGATAAAGTCCCATCAATGCCAGCGACGATAACAGCCAGGTGGTGATTTGCGCACCATTATTGTTGATATTGTTATAGATAAGAATCGCGATAAGACCGACGAAAATTGCGCCATCGATACGGTTTCGACGCAGAAGGGGGATAGAAAGCAGCGTGGTGCCATGACGGCGGGGCATGATGAACTGGTCGTAAATTGCGAAAGCCAGCAGTGCGATGATGAAGAAAACCAGTACCCAATCCGTTATTGTCATTAAGCCTCCGAATAAAAAACCGGGGGCCTGAGCCCCCGGCGTACAACAGATATTACAGACCCAGCAGGCCGATTGCGTAGCCCACGATACCGATGACGAAGAAGCCAACGATGATCCACAGCGGGTTGACTTTCTTACGCAGCAGCCACATACAGGCGAAGGTCAACAGCAGCGGCACCAGGCCCGGCATCAGCTGGTCCAGGATGGTCTGCACAGTAGTGACACGCGTCTGACCATCCTGACCGGTAATGGTCGAAACCACCAGCGGGATGTTGACGTGCGTCCATTTGTTAACCAATGCCCCCATGACAAACAGGCCGAGGATTGACGCCCCCTCAGTCAGTTTCTGCAGGAAGCCGCCGCCCATATCTTTAACGATATCGACACCTTTACGGTAGCCGTACGCCACACCGTAGTAACGGGTAGCCAGACGCACCACGTTAAACAGGATGAAGAACAGCAGAGGCCCAAGCAGGCTGCCGCTCATCGCGATACCCGCACCCAGCGCCGCGAAGACCGGACGCACAGTACCCCAGAAGATCGGGTCGCCGACGCCAGCCAGCGGGCCCATCAGACCGACTTTGATACCGTTGATTGCCGCATCGTCGATTTCAGCGCCGTTAGCACGCTGTTCTTCCATTGCAAGCGTTACGCCCAGAACCGGTGCCGCAACGTACGGATGGGTGTTAAAGAATTCCAGGTGACGCTTGATAGCCTGTTTACGCGCATCGTTGTTCTCAGGATACAGACGACGGATCGCCGGTACCATGGAGAAGCAGAAGCCCAGCGCCTGCATACGTTCGAAGTTCCATGAACCCTGGAACAGGTTTGAACGCAGGAACACGCCACGGATGTCGCTCGGAGTGAGTTTTTTCTCGGTGGTAGTTTGAGTTGTATCAACCATGTCGCTCACCTGTTAGTCCAGTTCGTTATCAAGATCGTTCGCGCCAGCAGCCGGAGCCGCAGCACCCGCAACGCGGTTATATTTCGGGCTCAACTGAATGTACAGAATCGCCATTACCGCACCAATCACACCCAGTGCAACCAGGTTGAAGTTGGTGAAGGCAGCAGTCACGAAGCCCAGGTAGAAGAACGGCATCAGGTAGCCTGCACGCATCATGTTAATAACCATGGCGTAACCGACGACAACGATCATACCACCGGCGATGTTCAGGCCGCTGGTGACCACTTCCGGAATCGCGTTCAGCATGTTCTGCACTTCGCTGGTACCCACGGACACCGCCACGATCACTGCCGGGATAGCGATACGCATCGCCTGCAGGAACAGGGAGGAGACGTGGATCCAGGAGAGCGCCGTCAGGTTGCCGTTTTCGGCCGCCTTATCCGCTGCGTGCTGGAAGGCCACGGTAATGGTACGTACGATGATGGTCAGAACCTGGCCTGCCGCAGCCAGAGGAATCGCCAGCGCGATACCGGCGCCGATGCTCTGCTGACCTGCAATAACCAGAATGGTTGAGATGATGGATGCCAGCGCGGCGTCAGGCGCAACCGCCGCACCGATGTTCATCCAGCCCAGGGCGATCATTTCCAGCGTACCGCCGATGATGATACCGGTTTTCATGTCGCCCAGAACGATACCGACCAGGGTACATGCCACCAGCGGACGGTGGAACTGAAACTCATCGAGGATTGACTCCATACCTGCGATACAGGCAACGATGAATATCAGCACAATTTGAAGAGTGGTAATCTCCATTGTACTTCTCCTATAAACGTAAGACTAAAGTGTGAAAACTGAGTGACAATCAACGAGATAGCTTATTTGCCAATCTTGTTGATCAGATCCATCATTTTCAGTTTCGGATCGTTGGAGACCTTACGGACTTCCAGTTCGATACCACGGTCGTTCAGTTTCTTGAACGCTTCGATATCTTTTTCATCGACCGAAACGGCGTTATTCACCTGAGTTTTACCCTGGCGGAAGGCCATACCACCGATGTTGATGGAGGTGAATTTCACACCACCTTCAGCAAGGCGTTCGACATCCGTCGGGTTCGTGAACAGCAGCATCACTCGTTCACCCGCGTATTTCGGGTTGTTGTAGACGCGAAGCATCTTGGCAATATCAACCACATGCGCGGTTACGCCCGGAGGAGCAACCTGCGTCAGCAGGGTTTTACGTACGGTATCTGCGGCAACTTCATCGCTGACGACGATGATGCGGCGGACGTTGGTTTCTTTGGTCCAGCGAGTTGCGACCTGGCCGTGGATTAAACGGTCATCGATACGCGCCAGGCCAATGACCATATAGTCATTCTCACCCATTGGTTTAACCGGTGCCGCAGGTTTTGCTGCGACCGGGGCAGGCGCGGCTTTTTCAACCGGCTTCGCTTTCAGCGCTTTCACGCCTTCACGACCGGTTTCAACGGCAATCGCCACCAGTTCATCAAACGATGGGTTATCATCACGCGCCATCAGCGTTTCCACTAACATCGGGATGTTGACGCCCGCGATGACTTCATACTGTTCTTTATCAACGACAATTCGGCTGGCCGCGTTGAACGGGCTTCCACCCCAGGTATCAACGAGGAACAACACGCCTTTGCTGGTATCAAGCTTTGCCAGCTGTGCGTTGTATTTTTCGATCAGCGTCTCGGCATTTTCGCCAGGTACGAAATCGATCCAACCCACATTTTCCTGCTCGCCCAACAGCATCTCTGCCGTCTTCAGCAGTTGTTCTGCTGCCCAACCATGTGTGCCTATTACAATAGCAATCGTCACTTGCTACCTCCTTTTATTATCGTTGCATCAGGCGGGCTGATGCTTGTTGAAGCGATGTCGTTACCGAATCGATTCAGATAAGGGTTTGAGAGAAAAAATTAATAACTGCCGAGAATTATTTTAGATAGTGAAAAAATAATTAATGTGATGAAGATCCGTAATTTAGTCAAAGGGGGCCAATTATTTTGCGGCGCAAAAAATAATCGTAGTTATTGCAAAGACAGGTAAATCTTTGCCAAATTGTGATCAGTTTTTGCTATGTTTAGCTTCCGTTTAATTTTGCAGGAGTAAAGGGCAGTAGCCCAAAGTATGGACCGTCACCGACGCCTTTTCACATTCACATCGCACATTTGTGCAGTACATCCCGGCCAGCCGCGCCACCGTTCCCTTTTGTCCGAAATTGTCACGCCTGTATCTGACAGCGCGATGACGCGTCATCTTGTTAGCTGGAGTCGCTCATGGAATTGTTAATGGACCCGTCAATCTGGGCCGGTTTGTTGACGCTTGTCGTCCTGGAAATCGTACTGGGTATTGATAACCTGGTCTTTATCGCGATCCTTGCGGATAAACTGCCGCCAAAACAGCGTGATAAAGCGCGCCTGATTGGTCTGTCGTTGGCGCTGATTATGCGTCTGGGCCTGCTTTCGGTGATCTCGTGGATGGTCACGCTCACCGCGCCGCTGTTCAGCGTGTGGGATTACTCGTTCTCCGGGCGTGATTTAATCATGCTGCTGGGTGGTCTGTTCCTGTTGTTCAAGGCGACAACCGAGCTTCATGAACGGCTGGAAAACCGTCAGCACGATGCCGGTCACGGCAAAGGCTACGCCAGCTTCTGGGTCGTGGTGCTGCAAATTGTGGTGCTGGATGCCGTCTTCTCCCTTGATGCGGTGATTACCGCCGTGGGGATGGTGAACGATCTGCCTGTCATGATGGCGGCCGTGGTGATTGCGATGGGCGTGATGTTGCTGGCTTCCAAGCCGCTGACGAATTTTGTCAACCAGCATCCGACGGTTGTGGTGCTCTGTCTGAGCTTCCTGCTGATGATCGGTTTGAGCCTTGTGGCAGAAGGTTTCGGTTTCCATATTCCGAAAGGCTACCTGTACGCGGCAATTGGTTTCTCCATCATTATCGAACTGTTTAACCAGATTGCGCGTCGTAACTTTATTCGTCACCAGTCCACGCTGCCGCTGCGTGCACGTACGGCGGACGCTATTCTGCGCCTGATGGGCAGCCGTAAGCAGGCCAGCCCGCAACAGGAAGGTGATAACCCGACGCCAGTGTCTGTGCCGGAAGGGGCGTTTGCGGAAGAAGAACGCTATATGATTAACGGTGTGCTGACGCTGGCTTCGCGTTCCCTGCGCAGCATCATGACACCGCGCGGTGAAATCAGTTGGGTCGATGCCGACCTCAGCAAAGACGAAATCCGCGAACAGTTGCTTTCGTCGCCGCACAGCCTGTTCCCGGTGTGTCGTGGCGAACTGGATGAAGTGATTGGTATCGTGCGTGCCAAAGAGATGCTGGTGGCGCTGGAAGCGGGTGATGACGTGGCGGCTATTGCCTCAGCGCATCCGGCCATTGTGGTGCCGGATACACTCGACCCGATTAACCTGCTGGGCGTGCTGCGTCGGGCAAAGGGGAGCTTTGTTATCGTCACCAACGAGTTTGGTGTGGTGCAGGGGCTGGTGACGCCGCTGGACGTACTGGAAGCTATCGCCGGTGAATTCCCGGATGCCGATGAAACCCCGGAAATCGTCGCCGATGGCGAAGGCTGGGTGGTGAAGGGCGGTACCGACCTGCACGCGCTGCAACAGGCGCTGGGGATAGATAACCTGGTGAACGAGGAAGAAGATATCGCTACCGTCGCGGGCCTGGTGATTGCCGTTAACGGCCATATCCCGAAAGTGGGCGATGTGATTGAACTGGCACCCTTGCAGATAACCATCACTGAAGCCAATAACTACCGCATCGATCAGGTGCGCGTGGTGAAGCAACCGTCAGAACATGACGACGAAGAGTAATGCGGGTCCTTAAGGCGTAACGGGCGGAGGTAGCCCGTTATGCTTCGCCAGCCACTGGGGGAATTCCGCCAGTGGCATTGGCGGCGCGTAGAGATAACCTTGCAGTAAATGGACGCCGTGGCGCTGCAAATAGTTTGCCTGCTCCGGCGTTTCCACCCCTTCCGCGACCAGCTCAATATTCAATCGTTGCCCCAGCGCAATAATAATGTCCGTTACCGTCGAATTGACCGCATCGGTGCCAATCGCATGGGTAAACGACTTATCAATTTTCAGCACATCGGGATGCAGTTTCTCAAGCCATGAGAGCGAACTGTTGCCGGTCCCGAAATCATCAATCGCCAGCTGGACTTTCCTGCTGTGCAGTTCACGTAAAAGTTCACTGTTCACGTCGTGCAGCGCATCGCGCTCGGTCAGTTCAATGGTTAACTGGACGGCGGGATTTACGCTAAACCACAGGTTATTGAGGTCTGCAAGCAGCAGCGTGTCGTCACGGAAATGCGCTGCGGCCGCGTTGATGCCAATATGGAACTTAGGATCTGCGGGAAAGTAGTGCAGCTGTTGTGCCGTTTCACTCAGCACATAACGGGTCAGAGGCAGGATAAGATTTTTGGCTTCGGCAATGGGGATAAACACATCTGGCGCGATTGGCCCCAACCGAGGATTGTTCCAGCGCAGCAGGATCTCCACACCGTCACAACGCTGGGCGCGGGTGTTCAGCAGCGGCTGGCAGAAAAGCGTGAACTCGCGCTGGGCGATGCCCATGTTGATTTCCCAGGAGAAGCTCATGCGTCTGGCGGTCGCAATCCACGTTATCCAGGCGAAAAGCAGGCCGAAGATCAACGCCAGCGGCAGCCTGCCGGGTAACTCACGCAATGCCAGCGTCCAGAACGAGGGGCCACTGACGGCAATGCTGAAAGGGTATGCACGCGATGCCTGCGAATAGAACATCTCACCCTTGCGCTGTAATCGCTGTTCGGTAATGCCGACACCGTCCATGTAATAGGCGTTGTCGATATTCAGACTGGTACGGGTAATGAGCGGCGGGAAGGGATCGAGAATCATCTCGCTGACCAAATCAATGTTAATGCCGATCACCACACCATTTTGGTCGTCCTGCGCTGCCGGGAACCACTGCATCAGCACGGGACTTCCTTTGACCAGCGAACGATCTATGGTCAGGATCATTTTAGGCTTGCTGTCCGCTAACCTGGGCTGCAGTTTGCGCAACGGAATATCGCGCTCGCCGAAGGCGCTGGAGCAGTAAAGAATACCGTCCTTGACCAGGAAAATAGAGCGGGCGGTTTTTAAGGTTGCGACCTGTTGACGAAGCTGTAACAGACTGTCATTACAGGGTTTTCCGATAAGCGGTTGCAGGCGAACGCGTTCTTTTTCCAGGCTCCGCAGGATCTTATCCATCGTGGTCACTGCGCGCAGGGTATAGCTTTCTATCTGCTGTTTATTTTCGCTACGCTGTAAAATAAATCCAATACCCAGCGTAAGCGAAAAGACACCCAGCGCCACCAGGACACAGAGAAGAATACGCTTATGGAGATATTGTTTTACTATCCAGTGCGCAGATTGCATATCCGATGCTCAATACCTGGCCAGAGCCTTTTACGGCAACACAAGCAAGTTTAGCGGTGCGCGAGGAAAAAAGTGAGATAAAAGAGAGAAATAAATCGCCCATCCGAAGATGGGCGAGGAGAGGTTAGTCACACTGAACTTTAATCGCCAGGCCGCCGCGTGAGGTTTCGCGGTATTTGGCATTCATATCTTTCCCGGTTTCATACATCGTTTCGATGACTTTATCGAGAGAGACGCGCGGCTCGCTGGTACGGCGCATCGCCATGCGTGAGGCGTTAATCGCTTTTACCGAGGCAATCGCGTTACGTTCAATGCACGGAACCTGAACCTGACCGGCAACCGGGTCGCAGGTGAGACCCAGGTTGTGCTCCATACCGATTTCAGCCGCCACGCAAACCTGTTCCGGGCTGGCGCCCAGCAGTTCTGCGAGACCCGCAGCCGCCATGGAGCAGGCCACGCCCACTTCGCCCTGACAACCGACTTCAGCACCGGAAATAGAGGCGTTCATTTTATAGAGCGCGCCAATCGCCCCGGCGGCGAGGAAGTAGCGGATGTAGATATCCGGGCTGACGGATTCAATAAAGTGATCGTAATAGGCGAGTACTGCTGGCACGATCCCGCAGGCGCCGTTGGTTGGCGCAGTGACCACACGGCCCCCGGCGGCGTTCTCTTCGTTCACCGCCAGCGCGAACATATTCACCCAATCGACCACGTTCATCGGGTCGTTAGAGAGCTTATCGTTAGCGACCAGCAGACGGCGCAGGGCGGAGGCGCGACGCGGAACACGCAGCGGGCCTGGCAGCACACCTTCGGTGTTCATGCCACGGTCGATACAGGCCTGCATGGTCTGCCAGACGTTAGCAAAGTACTCTTCAATCTCTTTCTTGCTGTGCAGCGCCAGTTCGTTCTGCATCACCATGCCAGAAAGTGACAGTCCGGTCTCTTTGCAGTAGTTCAGCATTTCGGTCGCGGAAGCGAACGGGTAAGGCACTTTCACTTCATCGACCGCATCTTTGCCGAAATGCTCCTCATCAACGATAAAACCGCCGCCGATGGAGTAATAGGTTTTGCTGTAGACTTCCGTTTCACCCGCCCAGGCGTGGATCTGCATACCGTTTTCATGCAGTGGCAGGTTGCCATTGTGGAAGCGCATGCCGTTATCTTTCGGGAAATCGACTTCTTTGCGTCCCTGCGCCAGCAGCAGACGACCACGCGTTTCGACGTCGCGAATAAACGCGGGAATAGTATCAATATCGACCGTCGCAGGCTGATTGCCCGCCAGGCCCATAATAATGGCGATATCAGTATGGTGACCTTTACCGGTTAACGAGAGTGAACCGTAGACGTCAACCGCGACGCGGGTAACATCATCAATCAAACCTTTTTCGACCAGGTCATCGACGAACTGCTTGCCCGCTTTCATCGGCCCTACAGTATGGGAAGATGAGGGGCCAATCCCCACCTTGAACATGTCGAATATACTAATCACTTTCTTACTCCTGACAGGGTTACCGGCGTGTTGCGGCAACGATGTTATAATTGCGCATAGTGTATGAGGGAACCGGATATTCGGCTGAACTATTCACATGAATTAAACTAATGAATCGTTCCTGTTTTACTAATGCCGAACATCTTGCTGTTGCGCTAAGTATATTCAGGGTTTCAGGCCTACCTGTAGCGCAAGTTCACGAATAATGCCGGCGGTCATTCCCCAGACAAAATAGTGCTGGTACCACGAAAGCCATACACGGTGTGAATCACCTCGGCGATGAATGTCGAGCGGATGGTAGCGGCCGAGTCGCAGCGCCTCCGCCAGCGGCATTTCAAATACTGATGACACTTCATCGACGCTGGCGTGATAGTGCAGATTTGGCGGAATAACGCCGACTACGGGCGTGACCTGAAAACCGGTTACGCTATCGACCGGCGGCAGCATGCCGATGATTTCAACGCTCTCAGGCGGAATAGCAACCTCTTCCTGCGCTTCACGCAGCGCGGCGGCAATCAGCGATGCATCGGTGCTATCGACCGCCCCGCCGGGGAAGGCTACCTGGCCGGGATGTTTGCGCAACTTTGCCGAACGTTGGGTTAACAGCAAACCGGGTTCGGGCCGCCGCACGATGGGCACCAGCACCGCCGCCTGCCGCTGATTGACCGCCATACGGTTCGCCTGTGGGCGCAGCAGTTGAAAGCGCGAGAGAAAATCATCCAGGTTCAGAGCAGGGGATGCCATGGTTACGACTCCAGTTGATGCAGAATACGGTTAACTTTATCAAACGTTTCCTGATATTCCGCGGCTTCGTTGCTGTCTGCTACGATACCACCCCCGGCGGAACAGTAAACCTGCCCGCGCCAGGCGGTAACGGTGCGAATGGTGATGCTGGTATCCATGTTGCCACAGGCGCTGAGATACCCGATGCTGCCGCACCAGGCATTACGGCGATGCGGTTCAAGTTCGTCGATAATCTGCATGGCCCGCACTTTTGGCGCACCGGTAATCGAACCGCCGGGGAATGCGGCGCGCAGCAGGTCGCTGGCGTGGAGCGTATCCGGCAAGGTCGCGGTGATGGTACTCACCAAATGGTGCACCGCCGGGAAGGGCTCGACCACAAACAGCTCCGGCACGCGAACGCTGCCCGGTACCGCGACGCGGCCAATATCGTTGCGCATCAAATCGACAATCATCAGGTTCTCGGCGCGATCTTTCGGCGAGTTCGCCAGCCGTTCAGCCTGCGCGGCATCTTCAGTGGCGTCGGCCAGGCGTGGAAGGGTGCCTTTAATCGGGCGCGTCTGAATCTCGCCGTGCTCCAGCAGAATAAACCGCTCCGGCGACAGGCTTAAAATCGCCCCTTCATCAAGCCGGATAAACGCGCTGAACGGTGCGCGATTACTACGGTTAAGCTGAACGAAAGCCTGCCATTCATCGCCGGTATAGCTCGCCTGAAAACGCTGAGCAAGGTTGACCTGATAACAATCGCCGCTGTGCAAATACGCCTGTACCTGGCGGAATTTTTCGCCGTACGTTTCCCGGCTCATATTTGCCTGCCACGCCGAGGTAAGCGCAAATGGCAGCCCCGATTGCCCCTGCTGATTCAGCAGCCAGTCCAGGCGCTCCTGCGCGTTACGCTGACTGACCAGCGTCACCGTTTGCTGATGATGATCGACAATCAGCACCCAGTCATAAATACCCACCGCCATATCCGGCAGGTCGATATCCTGCTGCGCATGACGGGGAAGCTGCTCAAAGCGGCGACCCAAATCGTAGCCGAAAAGCCCCAGCGCACCGCCGATAAACGGCATATCAGGAAGCGAATCGGTATTGAACGCATGGTCATCGAGTTCTGCTTGTAAAAGAGAGAGCGGATCCTGCGTTGACGCGGTATGCTCACTGCCGCGCGTAATCGTGGTTATTTCGCCCTGCGTCACCAGGATAGTGAGAGGTTGCGCAACCAGAATGTCGTAACGACTGTGTGGATGGTCCGCATGGCCCGAGTGCAGTAGCATCGCCCACGGCTGGTGGCTTAACGGCGCAAAATAGTGCTCAGCGGCATCCTGTCGCCACGGTAACGTAATCATTGAAGGGAGTAACATCTTCCTCAAACCCAAACAGCGTGAAATAATAAGCGCCAACAATGTAGCAGGAGTCAAACATGTTTGCAGGATTACCTTCGCTGACCCACGAGCAGCAGCAACAAGCGGTAGAACGTATTCATGACCTCATTTCTCAGGGAATGAGCAGCGGCGAAGCGATTGCGCTGGTCGCCGCAGAAATTCGCGCCACCCACACGGGCGAGCAGATCGTGGCGCGTTTTGAAGATGAGGATGAAGAAGAGTAGGGCCGTTACACTGCGGCGATAATTTTAATTTCGACCTTATACTCCGCTTTCATCAGTCTGGCCTGCACGGTGCAACGCACCGGCGCATGGCCCGCAACAACCCATTCATCCCACGCTTTGTTCATTGCGGCGAAATCATCTCCGTTGGCGAGAAAAATCGTCGCATCAAGAATTTTGGTTTTATCGCTACCCTGTTTTTGCAAAATCGCGTCAATCTGCGCCAGAGTGTTCGCCGTTTGCTCGTAAGCATCCGCTTGCAGATTTTCCGGTACCCCGGTGTAGTACAGCGTCTGGTTGTGAATCACGACATCAGACCAGCGGGCTTCGGCATCAATACGCGTAATCGTCATTGCAGTTTCCTCTGTTGAAGTTCCTTTACGTGCGCAAGAGTGCCACATTGTTGCCCGGTCGTCATCCGTTCGACTGGCGAAAGGACGGTCAGCCTGACATAATCACTGTCCAAATAAACAGGGGGCAGTGTGACGGACGATTTTGCAGCAGACGGTCAGTTAGCGAAAGCGATTACCGGTTTCAAACCACGCGAACCGCAGCGCCAGATGGCGCACGCCGTGGCGCAGGCAATCCGTGACGGCGAACCGTTGGTGGTGGAAGCGGGTACCGGCACCGGGAAAACCTACGCCTATCTTGCGCCCGCGCTGCGCGCCGATAAAAAGGTGATTATCTCTACCGGCTCGAAAGCGTTGCAGGATCAGCTCTACAGCCGCGATTTACCGACGGTGGCGAAAGCCCTGGAATTCAAAGGCAAGCTGGCATTGCTGAAAGGGCGTTCGAACTACTTGTGTATTGAACGTCTTGAACAGCAGGCGCTGGCGGGCGGCGATCTGCCAGTGAACACCTTAAGCGACGTTATTCTGCTACGCTCGTGGGCGAATCAAACGATTGATGGCGACATCAGCACCTGTGTCAGCGTCGCGGAAGATTCGCAGGCCTGGCCGCTGGTGACCAGCACCAATGACAACTGCCTCGGTAGCGACTGCCCCCAGTACGCCGACTGCTTTGTGGTGAAGGCGCGTAAAAAAGCGATGGACGCCGATGTGGTGGTCGTCAACCACCACCTGTTTCTGGCTGATATGGTGGTCAAAGAGAGCGGTTTCGGCGAACTCATTCCTGAAGCCGAAGTGATGATTTTCGATGAAGCGCATCAGCTTCCGGATATCGCCAGCCAGTATTTTGGCCAGTCGCTCTCCAGCCGACAGCTGTTAGACCTCGCCAAAGACATCACCATCGCGTACCGAACAGAACTGAAAGACACCCAGCAATTGCAAAAATGTGCCGACCGCCTGGCGCAGGCCACCCAGGACTTCCGCTTGCAACTGGGCGATCCTGGCTATCGCGGAAATCTGCGCGAACTGCTGGCGGATAATACCATTCAGCGCGCGTTGTTGTTGCTGGATGATGCGCTGGAGCTCTGCTATGACGTCGCCAAACTGTCGCTGGGGCGCTCTGCCTTACTGGACGCGGCCTTTGAACGTGCGACGCTGTATCGCGCGCGACTCAAGCGGCTGAAAGACGTCAACCAGCCGGGTTACAGCTACTGGTATGAGTGCAACTCGCGCCACTTTACCATGGCGCTAACGCCGCTCACGGTTGCCGATAAATTCAAAGAAGTGATGGCGCAGAAGCCGGGTAGCTGGATTTTTACCTCGGCCACTTTATCGGTGAACGACGATCTGCATCACTTCACCGATCGCCTGGGTATCGGTGAGGCCCACTCGTTGCTGTTGCCAAGCCCGTTTGACTATGCGCATCAGGCGCTGCTATGCGTACCGCGTAATCTGCCGTTACCTAATCAGCCGGGCGCGGCGCGTCATCTGGCGGCCATGTTAAAGCCGATCATCGAAGCCAATGATGGGCGCTGTTTTATGCTTTGCACCTCACACGCCATGATGCGTGACCTGGCGGAGCAGTTCCGCGCCACCATGACGTTACCGGTGTTGCTACAGGGCGAAACCAGCAAAGGGCAGCTGTTACAGCAGTTCGTCAGCGCGGGTAATGCGCTACTGGTGGCGACCAGCAGTTTCTGGGAAGGTGTGGACGTGCGTGGTGATGCGCTCTCATTGGTCATCATCGACAAACTGCCGTTTACCTCGCCGGATGACCCGCTGCTGAAGGCGCGAATGGAAGATTGTCGTTTGCGTGGCGGCGATCCGTTTGAAGATGTTCAACTGCCGGATGCAGTCATTACCCTCAAACAGGGTGTCGGACGTTTGATTCGCGACACCGACGATCGCGGCGTGCTGGTGATTTGCGACAACCGTCTGGTGATGCGCCCCTATGGCGCAACGTTCCTTGCCAGCCTGCCGCCTGCGCCGCGCACGCGGGATATCGGGCGCGCCGTTCGCTTCCTGGCAATGTCATCCATTCGTTAACAAGGGCGCAGCCTGGTACAAAGTGTGCTAAGATGCGCGCCATTTTATTGATCTGCAATTGCGAGAGCGCGACGAATCATGCGAATTCTGGCTATCGACACCGCCACGGAAGCCTGCTCGGCTGCCCTGTGGAATACCGGTGAAATCTGTGCTCATTTTGAACTCTGTCCTCGTGAACACACCCAACGCATTCTGCCTGTGGTGCAGGATATTCTTAGCCAAAGCGGCGTCACCCTGGCGGAGCTGGACGCGCTGGCGTTTGGCCGTGGGCCGGGCAGTTTTACCGGCGTGCGTATCGGTATCGGTATCGCGCAGGGCCTGGCGCTGGGCGCTGAACTGCCGATGATTGGCGTCTCGACGCTTGCGACGATGGCGCAGGGCGCGTTCCGCAAAAGCGGCGCGACGCGTGTTCTGGCCGCCATTGATGCGCGAATGGGCGAAGTTTACTGGGCGGAGTACGTTCGCGACGAGCAGGGTATCTGGCACGGCGAAGAGAGTGAAGCGGTACTGAAACCGGAATCGGTGAAAGAGCGTCTCATGCAGTTATCTGGTGAATGGGTAACCGTGGGGACCGGTTGGCCGGCATGGCCCGAACTGGCCGCCGACGCTACGCACCTCACGATAACCGATGGCGAGGTGTTACTGCCCGCAGCCGAAGACATGTTGCCCATCGCGGTTTATCTGCTGGAGCAGGGCAAAACCGTCGCCGTTGAGCAAGCTGAACCTAAATATTTACGCAACGAAGTGGCATGGAAGAAACTTCCGGGCCGTGAATGAATCTTAGTAAGTAAATACTGAGAAAAAGGAGTTGCATCATGGCGGGTCAAAAAGCGGTCGTTCGCGTTGCTCTTGCGGGGCTTATTGCCGTCGCACTGAGTGGCTGCGTCAGCGTGCCGGATGCTATTAAGGGCAGTAGCCCAACGCCGCAGCAGGATCTGGTGCGCGTAATGGCGTCGCCGCAGCTGTATGTCGGCCAGGAATCCCGTTTCGGTGGGAAAGTGGTCAACGTGCAAAACACCAACGGTAATACGCGTCTGGAAATTGCTACCGTGCCGCTCGACAGTGGTGCGCGCCCGATTCTTGGAGAACCTTCTCGCGGGCGAATTTATGCCGATGTTAATGGTTTCCTCGACCCCGTCGATTTCCGTGGGCAACTGGTGACGGTGGTTGGCCCTATTGCGGGAACGGTGGAAGGCAAGATTGGCAATACCGCCTACAAATATCTGCGTGTTCAGGTCACCGGCTATAAACGCTGGCGCGTGACCCAGCAGGTGGTGATGCCGCCGCAGCCGATTGATCCCTGGTTCTATGGCCCGCATCCGTGGCGTGGGGGTTACGGTTATGGTGGTTGGGGATGGTATAACCCCGGCCCCGCTCAGGTACAAACTATCGTTACTGAATAACGAATTGATTTGTAAAAGAAAAGAGGCAGCGGCTAGTCCGCTGTCTCTTTATTTAGATGGTATTAGAAAAATAAAAAGTGACGCGCTTCGCAACCTGCGGTTTGTGTAATTAATAAACTGGTACGCTGAGTTAATATTATGTTAACGGATGGTTTATTAATTGGGGTTGCGATGACGACGAATACGCATTTTAGAGGTGATACTTTGAAGAAGGTTTGGCTCAACCGTTATCCGTCCGATGTTCCGGCGGATATCAATCCTGACCGTTATCAATCCCTGGTTGAACTCTTCGAACATGCCACGACGCGCTATGCTGACCAGCCAGCGTTCGTCAATATGGGCGAAGTGATGACGTTTCGTAAACTGGAAGAGCGCAGTCGTGCGTTCGCCGCCTATCTGCAGCAAGGGCTCGGGTTACAGAAGGGCGATCGCGTTGCGCTGATGATGCCGAACCTGCTGCAATATCCGGTCGCGCTGTTTGGTATTCTGCGCGCGGGCATGATTGCGGTGAACGTCAACCCGCTTTATACCCCGCGTGAGCTGGAACATCAGCTCAACGACAGCGGTGCGGCAGCGATTGTGATCGTCTCCAACTTTGCCCATACCCTGGAAAAAGTCGTCGAAAAAACCCAGGTGAAGCACGTTATTCTCACGCGCATGGGCGATCAGCTTTCCACCGCGAAAGGTACGCTGGTTAACTTTGTGGTGAAGTACATCAAGCGCCTGGTGCCGAAATACCATCTGCCGGATGCTATCTCTTTCCGTCGCGCGCTGCATAACGGCTATCGACTTCAGTACGTTAAACCCGATATTACCGCTGACGATCTCGCCTTTCTGCAATACACTGGCGGCACCACCGGCGTGGCGAAAGGCGCGATGCTCACGCACCGCAATATGCTCGCCAACCTCGAACAGGTCAACGCGACCTACGGGCCGCTGTTGCATCGCGGAACGGAGCTGGTGATCACTGCGCTGCCGCTGTATCACATCTTTGCGCTCACCATGAACTGCCTGCTGTTTATCGAACTGGGCGGTAAGAACGTTTTAATCACCAACCCGCGCGATATTCCGGGGCTGGTGAAAGAGCTGGCAAAATATCCGTTTACCGCGATGACCGGGGTGAACACCCTGTTCAACGCGCTGCTGAACAACAAAGAATTCCAGCAGCTCGATTTTTCGACGCTGCATCTCTCGGCGGGCGGCGGCATGCCGGTACAGAATGCGGTTGCCGAACGCTGGGTAAAACTGACCGGGCAGTACCTGCTGGAAGGTTACGGCCTGACGGAGTGCTCGCCACTGGTGAGCGTCAACCCGCACGATATCGACTATCACAGCGGCAGTATTGGTCTGCCGGTGCCGTCCACCGACGTTAAGCTGGTGGATGACGACGATAACGAAGTGGCGCACGGCGAGCCGGGTGAACTGTGCGTGAAAGGGCCTCAGGTGATGCTCGGCTACTGGCAGCGTCCGGACGCGACGGATGAAATCATCAAAGACGGCTGGCTGCATACCGGCGATATTGCGGTGATGGATGACGAGGGCTTCCTGCGTATCGTCGATCGCAAGAAAGATATGATTCTGGTTTCTGGCTTCAATGTGTATCCGAACGAAATCGAAGACGTGGTGATGCAGCATCCTGGCGTTCAGGAAGTGGCGGCCGTCGGCGTACCGGCGGGCAGCAGCGGCGAACTGGTGAAGATTTTTGTCGTCAAGAAGGACGCTTCGTTAACCGATGAAGCGCTTATCACCTTCTGCCGTCGTCAGTTAACGGGCTATAAAGTGCCGAAACTTGTCGAATTCCGTGATGAATTACCGAAGTCTAACGTTGGTAAGATTTTGAGACGAGAATTACGTGACGAAGCACGTGCTAAAGTAGAGAATAAAGGCTGAGAAATTTCTAAGTCGCCAGACGCCGGCTATGCCGGCGTTTTTATTGGGCGCAATCTAAGAGAGTATGATTTGAACTATCAGATGATCACCACCAACGAAGCGCTGAGCACCTTGTGCGAAGCCGTTGCGCAGGTTACTTCCATCGCGCTGGACACCGAGTTTGTCCGCACCCGGACCTATTATCCGCAGCTGGGACTCATTCAGCTGTTTGATGGCCAGCAAACGTCGCTTATCGATCCGCTCGGCATTACCGACTGGTCTCCGTTGCAGGCGATTTTGCAGGACACCCGCATCACTAAGTTCCTGCACGCGGGTAGTGAAGACCTGGAAGTGTTTCTGAATGTATTCGGTTCAATGCCAAAACCGCTGATTGATACCCAAATTCTGGCCGCATTTTGCGGCCGCCCGATGTCCTGGGGTTTTGCGGCGATGGTGGAAGAGTATACCGGCGTCAAACTGGACAAAAGCGAATCGCGAACCGACTGGCTGGCGCGCCCGCTTACCGAGCGTCAATGCATCTATGCGGCCGCAGACGTCTGGTATCTGCTGCCTATCGCGCACAAGTTGATGGCGGAAACCGAGCAGGCAGGGCGCTTAGACGCCGCACTGGATGAGTGCCGTCTCATGCAGCAGCGTCGTCAGGAAGTGGTTGACCCGGCAGAAGCCTGGCGCGACATCACCAACGCCTGGCAGCTACGTACGCGTCAACTGGCGTGCCTGCAACTGCTTGCCGACTGGCGTCTGCGCAAAGCTCGTGAGCGCGATTTGGCGGTGAATTTTGTGGTGCGTGAAGAACATCTGTGGAGCGTGGCGCGCTATATGCCGGGCAGCATGGGTGAGCTCGACAGCCTGGGCCTTTCCGGTAGCGAAATCCGCTTCCATGGTAAAACGCTGCTGAGCCTGGTGGCGAAAGCGCAGGCGCTGCCGGATGACGCACTGCCAGAGCCGCTGCTAAACCTGATGGACATGCCAGGCTATCGCAAAGCGTTTAAAGAGATTAAAGCGCTGGTGCAGGAAGTGGGGCAGGAATCTGGCGTCAGTGCTGAACTGCTGGCGTCGCGTCGCCAGATTAACCAGTTGCTGAAATGGCACTGGCAGCTGAAAACCTTCGCCAGCGCACCAGAGATGATCTCCGGCTGGCGCGGCGAGCTGCTGAGTGGCCGTCTTGACGCGCTGCTCGCCGAGTATCCGCGCTAAAAAAGAAACCCCGGTGGCCTGCGCCTTCCGGGGTTTTTTCTCACATCGACCAGCAATATCAGGACTTAGATTCTTCCGCTTCCGGTAAGGTCACGTTAAGTTCCAGAATCGAGATATCCCCGTCTTTCTGCTCCAGCTGTACGGTCACCATTTCCGGATCAATCTGAATGTATTTGCAGATGACCTCCAGGATGTCCTTACGTAGCTGCGGCAGGTAATGCGGTTCAGCATCGCTGCGGCGACGTTCTGCCACAATAATCTGTAAGCGTTCTTTCGCGATATTCGCGGTGCTCTTTTTTCGTGAGAGAAAAAAGTCGAGTAATGCCATGATTTATCCTCCGAACAGGCGTTTGAGGAAACCTTTCTTCTCTTCTTCAATGAAGCGGAAAGGACGTTCTTCTCCCAACAGACGATCCACAGTGTCAGCGTAGGCTTTACCTGCATCGGACACCGCATCCAGAATAACCGGTTCACCCTGGTTGGATGCGCGCAGTACAGATTGATCTTCCGGGATGACGCCGACCAGTTTGATGCGCAGAATTTCCAGCACATCTTCCATGCTCAGCATATCGCCTTTGTTTACGCGACCCGGATTGTAGCGGGTCAGCAGAAGGTGTTCTTTGATAGGCTCTTCATCGTTTTCCGCACGACGCGATTTCGAGGCCAGAATGCCCAGAATGCGGTCGGAGTCACGCACGGAAGAGACTTCCGGGTTGGTGGTGATGATTGCTTCATCGGCGAAATAGAGCGCCATCAGTGCGCCGGTTTCGATACCCGCCGGGGAGTCGCAGACCACAAAGTCGAACTCCATCTTCTTCAGTTCTTCGAGTACTTTCGCGACGCCTTCGCGGGTCAATGCGTCTTTATCACGGGTCTGCGAGGCCGGAAGAATAAACAGATTTTCCGTGCGCTTATCTTTGATCAGCGCCTGGTTCAGCGTAGCATCGCCCTGAATAACGTTAACGAAATCATACACAACGCGGCGTTCACAGCCCATAATCAGGTCGAGGTTTCGCAGGCCGATATCGAAATCGATAACGACAGTTTTCTTTCCCTTCTGCGCCAAACCAGTCGCGATGGCCGCGCTGGAGGTGGTTTTGCCCACGCCCCCTTTACCCGAAGTCACAACAATAATGCGTGCCATAGAAATTCCTTGTTAAAAGGGATTAATTAAACGGTTGAATTGTCAAAGCGCTGTCGTCTAAACGCAGACGCGCCGCTTTGCCATAAAACTCGGCTGGGATCTTATCGCTCAGCCAATATTCCCCGGCAATGGACATTAATTCCGCTGCCAGATGTGTACAAAAAATTTGTGCCTCACGGTCACCGGCAGCGCCAGCCAGCACGCGTCCCCGCATCATGCCATACACATGAATGTTACCATCGGCGATAAGTTCAGCGCCTGCACTCACGTGGTTTGTAACAATCAGATCACAGTTTGGCGCATAAATGCGCTGACCGGAACGAACCGGCATATCAATCAATCGCGTTTTTGTGATCGTGCTAACAGTTGGGGCAGGTTCTGGCTGAGGTTGCGGTTCGACGGGAGCAGGGCGGGTGATTTTTTCTTTACCCTCAGTGAGTAAAGGTAGCCCCGCTTTGTCGATTTCCGCTTTCATGCGCGGGTTCTTCGCGCCGCTCACGCCCACAATTCGCAAGCCCGCAGCGTTAATCGCCTGCTGCAACGGCTGCCATTGGGTTGTCTCTTCCAGACTACTGACGTTTACCACCACCGGCGCGTGACGAAAAAAAGCCGGAGCCTGAGCCACCTTGTCTTCTAACGCCTGACGAATAATCTCGGGATTTGCCTCATGCAAATGCACCACTGATAAAGTGAAGCTACTGCCTTTAAGTTCGATTGGCGTGTTTGACATCCTGGCCTTACTCAATTTGCTATTTATCATCCAGCACAATGCGGTGATATTCCGAAGACTATCAGGCATGTTATAGTCACTGATATATAGAGGCAAGTCACCACGGGCTTAAATAAGAGTAAAAACATGTTTTGTGTGATCTACCGGAGCGCTAAACGCGACCAAACCTATCTTTATGTCGAAAAAAGAGACGATTTCTCCCGCGTGCCTGAGGAGCTGATGAAAGGCTTCGGACAACCGCAGCTGGCGATGCTGCTGCCGCTGGACGGGCGTAAACAGCTGGTGAATGCGGACCTCGAGAAGGTAAAACAGGCCCTCAAAGAGCAGGGATATTATTTGCAGATCCCGCCGCCGCCTGAGAATTTACTGAAACAGCATCTGGCCGAATCAGGTAAACCGCAAGATTAATCCTGGTCCGTTATTGATGTTGGTCGAAAAATGAGTCTATTAGTTATAACAAATATGTTTGAAAAACGAATAGGGGAAACGAATGTATCAGCATCATAACTGGCAAGGGGCATTGCTGGATTATCCTGTCAGCAAAGTCGTCTGTGTCGGCAGTAATTACGCAAAGCACATTCAGGAAATGGGCAGCGCTATTCCGGATGAACCGGTGTTGTTTATCAAACCGGAAACCGCGCTTTGTGATATTCGCCAACCGCTGGTGTTGCCGCAAGGGCTGGGTTCCGTGCATCATGAAGTCGAGCTGGCGGTATTGATTGGCGCGACATTGCGCCAGGCAACCGAAGAACACGTTCAGAAAGCGATTGCGGGCTATGGTGTGGCGCTGGATCTCACGCTGCGTGATGTGCAGGGTAAAATGAAGAAAGCGGGGCAGCCGTGGGAAAAAGCCAAAGGCTTTGATAATTCCTGCCCGATTTCTGGTTTTATTCCCGCAGCCGAGTTCAAAAGCGATCCGCAGGATACGCCGCTGGCGTTAACGGTTAACGGTGAAGTGCGCCAGCAGGGCACGACGGCCGACATGATCCATAAAATCATCCCGCTGATTGCCTACATGAGCCGCTTCTTCACCCTGAAGCCGGGCGATGTCGTGCTGACCGGCACGCCGGAAGGCGTTGGGCCACTGCTGAGCGGCGATGAACTGACCGTACAGTTCAACGGCCTTTCCCTCTCTACCCGCGTACTGTAATCCCTTCTTGCCGCCCTGATTGGGCGGCAAAACTTGCATACCTGTGCCAGACTGGTTATAAGGTGCACCCTGGTTTTTGATGTGGACATCCTTATGAGCGAATTACCTTTCTGGCAAAGCAAAACTCTCGACGAAATGACTGACGCCGAGTGGGAATCGCTGTGCGATGGCTGCGGGCAATGCTGCCTGCATAAACTGATGGATGAAGACACGGATGAAATCTATTTCACCAACGTTGCCTGCCGTCAGCTGAACATCAAAACCTGTCAGTGCCGTAACTACGAACGTCGCTTCGAATATGAGCCGGACTGCATCAAACTCACCCGCGAGAATTTGCCAACCTTCGAATGGTTGCCGCACACCTGCGCCTATCGCCTGCTGGCGGAAGGGAAAGGTCTGCCGGAGTGGCATCCGCTGCTGACGGGCTCAAAAGCCGCGATGCATGGCGAGCGTATTTCGGTGCGTCATATTGCGGTGAAAGAGTCGGAAGTGCGCGACTGGCAGGACCATATTATGAATAAGCCTGAATGGGCAGACTAACCCCTACTTCATCACGAACAATAAACGTTCGCCGCCATTGGTCCGCGTAAACCATTTACGCGGCAAAACTCCACGCGCATGCCGGGGATCAGAGATTCGGATTGATGGGTACTGAGGGCTGAGATGTGAACCTGAACGTCTTTACGACCATCTGAAGGGGTGATGAGACCTTTACCGCTGAGGGAGTCAAAAGCTTTGACAATGCCTGTCATTTTACGAGACAAATAAATTCCTTTGTATTGATAACGCCGAACACTATACGCAGGTTTGGATATTTATCCAGTACTTTATTTTGTCAGACAGCACTGCTGAATTAAAAAACGCGCCTTTTGGCGCGTTTTTTATACGTCATTATCGACCAAACAGGTCGCGTTTTTTCGGCTTAAACGGCTGTGCAATAATCACCAGCACGGCGACCGCCAGATAGGCCGCGAAGATACCGACCAGCCACTGCGGCATTTCCAGCGACAGGAACGACCACTGACGTACCGCGCAGTCGCCGGAGGCGACGAACACCTGCGGCAGCCATTTATCGAGCGGCAGCCAGGTCGGGAAGCGTGCGGCAAAGTCGCAGGTCATAAACGGCGACGGATGAAGCTGAATCATCGTGTGCTCCCAGGCAAGCTGTAAACCACGAATGGCGCTGTAGATCCAAATTACCATGGCGACGTAACGCAGCGGCGTTTTTGGGGCGATGGCGCCTACAATACCTGCACCCATAATGCCGAACAGGGCGCAACGCTCATAGATACACATGACGCACGGCTGCAGCAGCATAATATGCTGGAAATACAGCGCAACGAGTTCAAGTGCAAAGGCAGTAAACGCCATCAACAACCACGCGCCACGGCCTCGTGAGCACTGGTTCAAATATCGCAACATAATCATTTCCCTGGAACATGTTTAAGAGCAGCAGTTTAAACCAAAAAAAGCCTGCCGCCACTGACGTTTAGCAATTATTACGTAAATGAACATTAAATGCCCGGCACTACTCGCCGGGCAGTTTAGCTTTATGGTAAGTGTGGGGAGGGGATCCAACCGAGTGCCAACAGCCAGTCGCTGGCGGGTTGCAGGACAAACTCAACGCACAGCAGCCCCACCAGCGTCAGCACAATGGTATAAGGCAGCGCCATCCAGACCATGCGACCATAAGAAAGTCGTATGAGCGGTGCCAGCGCCGAGGTAAGCAGGAACAGAAACGCCGCCTGGCCATTCGGCGTGGCGACGGACGGCAGGTTAGTGCCGGTGTTGATCGCGACCGCCAGCATCTCAAATTGTTTGAGGTCGATAGCGCCAGACTCCAGCGCAGCCTTCACTTCGTTGATATAGACGGTTCCAACAAACACGTTATCGGAAATCGACGACAGCAAACCGTTGAAGATATAGAACAGCGAGCGCTGCGCGTGCGGTGAGGCTTGCAGCACAAAATCGATGATTGGCGCGAACAGATGCTGGTCAATAATCACCGCAACGACCGCGAAGAAGACGGTCAGCAGCGCGGTGAAGGGCAGCGCCTCGGTGAAGGCTTTGCCGATGGCATGTTCATCGGTAATGCCGGTGAACGAGGTGGCAAAGATGATAACCGACAAACCAATCAACCCAACTTCCGCCAGGTGGAAAGCCAGCGCCAGCACCAGCCAGACGCCAATCACCGCCTGAACGCACAGACGCATGGTGTCCTGACGCGTGCGCTGTTTACGGCTTCGCTCATCAAAATCATGCAGTGTTTTGCGCACGGTCTCCGGAAGCGTGGCCCCGTAACCAAACAGCTTGAATTTTTCTAAAAGCAGGCAGGTGGTTATGCCGCAAATAAACACCGGCACGGTAACCGGAGCCATTCGCATAAAGAACTCACCGAAGTGCCAGCCGGAGGCTTTGGCGATAATCAGGTTCTGTGGTTCACCGACCATCGTCATCACGCCGCCAAGCGCGGTGCCGACGCCCGCATGCATCATCAGGCTGCGCAGAAACGCGCGGAATTGTTCCAGTACGTCGCGATAGTGTTTATCGATGTGGCTATCATCAAGCAGATCGTCATCGTCAGTACGGCTTGACGCCGCACGGTGGTAAATACCATAGAACCCCACCGCGACGCTGATGATCACCGCGACCACCGTCAGCGCATCAAGGAAGGCTGACAAGAACGCCGCCGCCAGGCAAAACGCCAGCGAGAGCAGCATTTTGCTGCGAATGCTCAGCAACAAACGGGTGAAAATAAACAGCAACAGCTGCTTCATAAAGTAGATACCGGCGACCATGAAGATCAGCAGCAGCAACACTTCGAGATTAGCCGCAATTTCTTCGCGCACGTGTTCGGCAGAAGTCATGCCGACAATCACCGCTTCAATCGCCAGTAGCCCGCCAGGGATCAACGGATAGCATTTGAGCGCCATCGCCAGGGTGAAGATAAACTCGATAACCAGCAGCCAGCCCGCAAGAAAGGGGTTAACGAGAAAGATAATCGGGTTAATTACCAGGAATATCAGGAGTAAAAGTTTATACCAGTCGGGGGATTGCCCGAGAAAATTGCGCCATAACGCGCGACAGTATGAGATTTCCATGACCAATAGTCTGCCTCGTAGAAGTCATCTTTTGTTACAACCAGGGCTGAAACTCTAGCAGAGATCGCCGCAAAAAACGCTCTTAAGTACGGAAAAGGAAAATCAAAAAATGAAACGGCGATCCCTTTTTAATTCGCTTCGTATGCTATCTGCTGTTGATGCGGTCTGGTATGATGAGTGGATTGCAACGCTGTGTAATGGAAATTCTAACTATGGTCATTAAGGCGCAAAGCCCGGCGGGTTTCGCGGAAGAGTATATTGTTGAAAGCATCTGGAATAACCGTTTTCCACCAGGGTCTATTCTGCCTGCCGAGCGCGAACTTTCTGAACTGATTGGTGTGACCCGTACAACCTTACGGGAAGTGTTGCAGCGTCTGGCTCGTGATGGCTGGTTGACTATCCAGCACGGTAAGCCGACGAAAGTAAACAACTTCTGGGAAACGTCCGGCCTCAATATTCTGGAAACGCTGGCGCGTCTCGATCACGAAAGCGTTCCGCAACTGCTGGATAATCTGCTTTCCGTGCGCACCAACATCGCCACCATTTTTATCCGCACTGCGTTCCGTCAGCATCCTGACAAAGCGCTGGAAGTGCTGGCCACCGCGCGCGAAGTCGAAGACTACGCCGATGCGTTTGCCGACCTCGATTACAATATTTTCCGTGGTCTGGCGTTTGCCTCCGGCAATCCGATTTATGGCCTGATTCTGAACGGCATGAAAGGGCTCTATACCCGTATTGGCCGTCACTATTTCGCCAATCCGGAAGCGCGTAGCCGCGCACTGGGCTTCTATCATCGCTTAACGGAAGTGTGCGAGCAGGGTCTGCATGACCAGGTGTATGAAACCGTGCGTCGTTACGGCCATGACAGCGGCGAGATCTGGCACCGGATGCAGAAAAGTATGCCGGGCGGTGTATAAGTATCCATAGAAAAAGCCTCTCAATTGAGAGGCTTTTTTGTATCACAAGGCGCTCGGTCTCGGTGGGCAACGTTCAAGTAACTCAACGCTGCCGTCCGCGTTCTGCTGCTCAAGATGCACTTCAAAGCCCCACAGACGATGCACGTGCTTGAGCACTTCCCGGCGGCCCTTATCCAGCGGCGCGCGGTTGTGCGGCACATAACGTAGCGTCAGCGAACGGTCGCCGCGCAGATCCACATTCCACACCTGAATATTCGGCTCCAGGTTACTGAGATTATATTGCGATGAAAGCTGGGCGCGGATTTCGCGATAGCCGCTTTCATTGTGGATCGCCGAGATCTCCAGATAGTTATTGCGATCGTCATCCAGCACCGTAAACAGGCGGAAATCACGCATCACTTTCGGTGACAGGAACTGGCTGATAAAACTCTCGTCTTTAAAATCGCGCATCGCAAAATGCAGCGTTTCCAGCCAGTCGGAACCGGCCATATCCGGGAACCAGTAGCGGTCTTCCTCCGTCGGCGTCTGGCAGATACGTTTGATATCCTGGAACATGGCAAAGCCCAGTGCATACGGGTTAATACCGCTGTACCACGGGCTGTTATAAGGCGGCTGGAAGACCACGTTGGTGTGGCTGTGCAGAAACTCCAGCATAAAGCGCTCGGTCACTTTCCCTTCGTCGTACAGATGGTTGAGAATGGTGTAGTGCCAGAACGTGGCCCAGCCTTCGTTCATTACCTGCGTCTGTTTCTGCGGATAAAAATACTGGCTCACCTTACGCACAATGCGCATGATTTCGCGCTGCCACGGCTCCAGCAATGGGGCATTTTTCTCCATAAAGTACAGCAGGTTCTCCTGAGGTTCGGAAGGATAACGGCGTGCGGATTCCACCGTTTTCTCCTCTTCACGCTTCGGCAGAGTGCGCCACAGCATATTCACCTGGCTTTGCAGATACTCTTCGCGACTTTTCTGCCGGGCTTTCTCCTCCTGCAACGAGATTTTTTGCGGACGTTTGTAGCGGTCCACGCCGTAGTTCATCAACGCGTGGCAGGAGTCGAGCAGCTTTTCCACTTCATCTACGCCGTAGCGCTCTTCACACTCGCTAATGTATTTACGGGCGAAAAGCAGGTAATCGACGATGGAGCTGGCGTCTGTCCAGCTGCGGAACAGATAGTTGTTTTTAAAGAAGGAGTTATGCCCGTAGCAGGCGTGCGCCATCACCAGCGCCTGCATAGTAATGGTGTTCTCCTCCATCAGATACGCGATACAGGGATTGGAGTTAATCACAATCTCATAGGCCAGCCCCTGCTGGCCGTGCTTATAGGCCCGCTCGGTCTCAATGAACTTCTTGCCGAACGACCAGTGGGTGTAGTTTATCGGCATCCCGATGCTGGAATAGGCATCCATCATCTGCTCAGAGGTAATGACTTCGATTTGATGGGGGTAGGTGTCCAGCCGGTAGAGTTTGGCTACCCGGTCTATCTCAACCAGATAGGTTTCCAGCAGGGGAAATGTCCAGTCGGGTCCGTCGCTTAAACGCGTGCTGTCCTTATTCATCGAATCAATCGTTGCCATTAGCGCGCCCTCATTGTTGGCGACTCTCTCTGTCTGGAGAGCCTCTGTAAAAGAATAGAACACCTGCGAAAAACTGTAACAAGCGCCAATTTTTTTCTTCGCGATTTCTTCATTTTGATGACGATATTTTTACAATTATGCGGCATTTTATGCTGGGTAAAATTATTGCTCAGCAGGAGATGTTGATTCTCGCATGCCAGCGCTGGCGGGGCTGTATGTGAACTACGTCACCATAAAAAAAGCCTATGTTGAATAATATTTTCATCTGGGTTATCAATTTGTAATCAGAAGATTGTTCTTTTACTCATTTCGATTCTGGAGTAGCTATGCACGTTGTCATACTGGGAAGTGGCGTAGTAGGCGTGACCAGCGCCTGGTATTTAAGTCAGGCAGGACACCAGGTTACGGTTATCGATCGTGAAGTGGGCCCGGCGATGGAGACCAGCGCCGGAAATGCCGGGCAGATCTCCCCCGGTTACGCTGCGCCCTGGGCGGCACCCGGCGTGCCGCTGAAGGCGATTAAATGGATGTTCCAGCGCCACGCGCCGCTGGCGATTAGCCTCGATGGCACACAGTTCCAGTTGAAATGGATGTGGCAAATGCTGCGCAACTGCGACACGCGGCACTACATGGAGAACAAAGGCCGCATGGTGCGTCTGGCGGAGTACAGCCGCGATTGCCTGAAAGCGCTACGTGAATCCACCGGGATTGCCTACGAAGGTCGTCAGGGCGGCACGTTGCAGCTTTTCCGCACCGCACAGCAGTATGAAAACGCGATGCGCGACATTGCCGTGCTGGAAGATGCGGGCGTGCCGTATCAACTGCTGGAGTCAGCCCGACTTGCCGAGGTTGAGCCTGCGCTGGCGGGCGTGGCGCACAAACTGACGGGCGGCCTGCGTTTACCGAATGATGAAACCGGCGACTGTCAGCTCTTCACTCAGCGTCTGGCGCAGATGGCTGAAAACGCGGGCGTCACTTTCCGCTATAACACGCCGGTCGATGCGCTGCTGCGGGAAGGTGAGCACATCTATGGCGTGAAGTGCGGCGATGAACTGATTAAAGCCGATGCTTACGTGATGGCGTTTGGTTCCTATTCCACCGCGATGCTCAAAGGGCTGGTGGATATTCCGGTATATCCGCTGAAAGGGTATTCCCTCACCATCCCGGTGAAGGAGGAGGCGGGCGCACCGGTTTCGACTATCCTTGATGAAACCTACAAAATTGCCATTACCCGCTTTGATAATCGTATTCGCGTTGGCGGGATGGCGGAAATTGTCGGCTTCAATACCGAACTGCTGCAACCGCGCCGCGAAACGCTGGAAATGGTGGTGGGCGATCTGTTCCCGCGCGGCGGCTATATTGAGCAAGCCACGTTCTGGACCGGCCTGCGCCCCATGACGCCGGATGGCACGCCAATTATTGGCAAAACCGCATTCAAAAATCTGTGGCTGAACACAGGCCACGGTACGCTGGGCTGGACCATGTCCTGCGGTTCCGGGCAGTTAATCAGCGATTTAATCTCCGGGCGGACGCCTGCCATTCCTTATGATGATCTAAGCGTGGCGCGTTACTCGCCGGGCTTTACGCCGTCGCGTCCTCAACATTTGCACGGCGCTCATCATTAAGGAGAAGGCATGTCTCGTCCTGTAGAAGCCAGCATCGATCTTTCGGCGCTGCGGCAGAACCTGAACGTTGTACGCCGGGCGGCTCCGGAATCACGCGTCTGGTCGGTGGTTAAAGCCGACGCTTACGGGCACGGTTTGAAGCGCGTCTGGGGCGCATTACGCGAAACAGACGGTTTCGCGATGCTCAATCTGGAAGATGCCATCCAGCTACGTGAGTGGGGATGGAAAGGTCCTGTTCTGCTGCTGGAAGGGTTCTTCCACGCCGATGAGCTGGAACTGTTTGATAAGTATCGCTTAACGACCAGTGTTCACAGTAACTGGCAGATCAAAGCGATTCAGGACGCCCGGTTAAACGCTCCGCTGGATATCTATCTGAAAGTGAACAGCGGTATGAACCGGCTCGGGTTTACGCCGGATCGCGTCAGTACCGTATGGCAGATCCTGCGTAAAGTGCCGAACGTCGGCGCGATGACGTTGATGTCGCACTTCGCGGAAGCAGAAAAAAGCGAGGGCGTCGAACGGCCGATGCAGCGAATCGAGCAGGCTGCGGAGGGGCTGGAATGCCCGCGCTCGCTTGCCAATTCGGCAGCAACGCTCTGGCACCCTGAAACGCATTATGACTGGGTGCGGCCGGGCATTATTCTCTATGGCGCTTCGCCTTCCGGCCAGTGGCAGGATGTGGCCAACAGCGGTATTAAACCAGTGATGACCCTGAGCAGTCAGATTATCGCCGTGCAAAACCTCAAACCGGGCGACACGGTGGGCTACGGTAGCCGCTATACCGCCACGCAGGAGCAGCGAATAGGTATTGTTGCCTGTGGATATGCGGACGGTTATCCGCGTATTGCGCCGTCGGGTACGCCGGTGATGGTAGACAGCGTGCGTACCTCCACGGTAGGAACGGTGTCGATGGATATGCTGGCGGTGGATTTGACGCCGTGCCCCAATGCAGGAATCGGCGCGCCGGTAGAGCTGTGGGGCAACGGCATCAAAATCGATGACGTTGCCGCCTGTGCGGGCACTGTGGGCTACGAGTTAATGTGCGCGCTGGCACCGCGTGTACCGGTTGTGACGGTGTAACTTATCTCGCGTCTGTTTTGCCGGATGCGGCGTAAACGCCTTATCCGGCCTACAAACGATCGCCAATTCCCTGTAGGCCTGATAAGCGAAGCGCATCAGGCAATCTCAGGCGGTTATTCCGCCTCTTCTTCTGCAACTTTAACCCCGACTTTGACCACTTCATTATCGGCTTTCTCCGCGACCGTCCACACCATTCCGGCAAACTCTACCTGATCACCGACAACCGGCGTGGCGCCTAACAGCTGCTGAACGATCTCGCCCAGCGACTGCTGTTTATCGCGAAACTCTTCGACACCGTCGAGACCGTAAATCATCGCCACATCGGCGAATTTGGCGCTGGCTTCGAGAATAAAGTCACCAAAGAAACGTTGATCCAGCGCTACCGGCGGTGACTGACTGAACAGTTTACCGAGCGCCGGAATATCACGCTCGCGGGCAATCACGCACAGAATATCACCTTCGCGCAGGCGTGTGCTGCCGTTCGGGTGCAGCAGAACGTTATCGCGGAACAGCGCGGCGATGCGCGTATCCTTCGGCATATGCAGGTCACGCAGCGCGGCACCCACGCACCATTTGTCGGCGCTCAGCTGATAAATAAGCTGTTCCCACGGGTTTTCCGGGTGAATGTCCAGCCCGACGCGCGACACCGGCCAGCCAACGGGCGGCACCACCACTTTGGCGCGTTTCGCCGCCCAGGAGAGTGAGGTGCCCTGAAGCAGCAGCGATACCAGCACCACGAAGAAGGCGACGTTAAAGAACAGACGCGCGTTATCCAGCCCGGCCATCATCGGGAATACGGCGAGGATAATCGGCACCGCGCCGCGCAGACCCACCCAACTGATGAAAATGCGCTCGCGCAGGTTAAAACCGCGAAACGGCAGCAGGCCGATAAACACCGATAATGGGCGGGCGAAGAAGATCATCCACAGCGACAGCAGCAGGGCGGAAGCGGCAATCGGCAGCAGGTCAGACGGTGTCACCAGCAGACCGAGTACCAGGAACATGCCGATTTGCGCCAGCCACGCCAGCCCGTCGAAGTTTTGCAGGATACCGAAGCGGTTACGAATAGGCCGATTACCCAGCAGGAAACCGCACAGGTACACGGCGAGGATGCCGCTGCCGTCCAGCGAGGTGGTAATGGCGAAAATCATGATCCCGCCGCTGAGGGCCAGCAGCGGATACAGCCCGGTTGGCAGGGTGATGCGGTTAATCATCTGCAACAGCAAATAACCGCCCGCAAGGCCAATCAGAATACCCAGACCAAACTGCTGAATGATATGCACGGCAAACATCCAGCTTAACCCTGTTTCATGCTGCTGGATCATCTCAATCAGGGTGATGGTCAGAAAGACCGCCATCGGGTCGTTGCTGCCGGATTCAATCTCAAGCGTCGAGCCGACACGCTCGTTCAGCCCTTTACCGCCCAGCAGAGAGAACACCGCCGCCGCATCCGTCGAACCGACAATCGCGCCAATCAGCAGGCCTTCAATCCAGTTAAGATTAAACAGCCACGCCGCCGCAATACCCGTCAGCCCCGAAGTGATTAACACGCCTACCGTGGCCAGCGACAGCGCCGGGCCAAGGGCGACGCGAAATGAGCTCGCCTGGGTGCGCATCCCGCCATCCAGCAGGATCACCGCCAGCGCGAGGTTACTCACCATATAAGCGAACGGATAATTATCGAAAGGAATGCCGCCGATGCCATCTACGCCTGCGAGCATGCCAATGGCGAGGAAGATAACCAGAATCGGGATACCGAGGCGGGAAGAGAATGAACTTAAAAGAATGCTACAGGTTACTAAGACTGAACCCAAAATAAAGAGACTAATGACTGCCGCGGCGTCCAATGTTCACGTACTCCCCGATAACGAACAAGCTAGTTACAAAAAGTTATCATAATTAGCGCGTGAACAGGGGAACAATAAGAGGATTGAATGTTTTTTTATTTTACAGCGTCGCCCGATAACTCGACCGGGCGACGCTGTAGGTTATGGCGTTAGCGGTTCTCTTTAAGTTCCTGTCGCGCATGGGCCGAACGCAGATACTGCTGAAACTCTTCAATCACGCTGACCGCAGAGATTTCTGTTTTCGTTCCATCCTGTGCTTTACGCATATTCGCATAGACGATCAGCGCAAAGAGTTTGCCCACACCCCGGTTTTCCACGCCGCGCACCATACGCCTGAGTTTCTTCGGCGGCTGATAGCCCTCCCGCCAGCTCAACACGATGCGCAACGCTTCATGACGTTCCTCAACGTCAAAGTCAGTAATGGCGGTCCACTCAATAGGTTTATCCAGATCGCTACACTCAATGTGCGTTGGCGTGAAGGTATAGAGCGGTTTTTGACCGGAGCGATACAACATGAAAGTCATAATCGCTAATAACCAGGCCAGGGTAATGAGAAATAGGGAAAAACCGGAGCTGGTTGGCGCAAAAAGAGATAGGAAACCTATCACCATGAGGAACACAGCCCCCGCGCTTTGCAGCAACACTTTTTTCTTGTTGTCGCGCCAGATTTCGCAGCTTTCCGTCGCCAGTACCGCGTGCGATTCCAGCATCTGCTGGTGCTCTGTATTATACCGGACGGCTTCTTCCGTCAGAGATTGTGACATCGACGCGCGCACCCCTTCCAGCCCGCCGAATAACGCGCCCAGAGAGGCAAAATCACCCTCGGACACCTGGCGAGTCGCGTGCGCAATCAGGCTGTCGTCTATTTTAACGTCCAGCGCCTCAATACGCGCGCGCGTGACCGGGTGGCTGTCTGTCGGGTGCTGAATCTCATGTTCCAGGCACGCCTGCACATCGAAGGTATTTGATTTGCTCGCTTCGCCGAGCAGGCCGCTTATCCACTCCTGCTGTGTCTGTTCTTTACCTGACATCACTGTGTTGAGATAGTTGCCGACCATCTCTGATAGCGCAGAAATACGCAGCAGTGCGCTGGAAAGTGCCTGCGGCGAGCTGGCCCGTGCACCAGTTTGGTCAGCGGCGAACTCACGAATGCGGCTCCAGTAGCTGACGGTTTCGTGAAACTTAATCAGGAACCACAGGCCCATATCCAGTGCAGGATGCAACACGATGCGGTCAATCCACGCCACACCGTTTGAGTTATTTGCCATCTGCTGTAGCGTATTTTCAAACCCGGCATAAACCGGGGCAAAACGTAAACTGTACTGCGTATCCTGCCCGGTAAAATGGCCCAGTTCGTGGCCAATAACCGCAGCCACCTCGTCTTTATCCATCAACGATGAGTAAGTGAGGGGTAAATAAAGGGTATTACCGGTCAGCAGATCGCCGCTGTTCAGACGAACGTTATTGGCGGTGACATAAAAACAGTCAAAGAAACCGACCACGATATTATCTGGCATAACGACCTGGCTTTTTTGTGCCAGTTCGCGCACCCAGCCCCACAGCTGCGGCGATTGTTCCTCAGAGACGGAGTGGCCGTGAATATGACTTTCTTCGCGCTTAAAGAAAGCAAAGCAGCGACGGATGGAAAACATGCTTTTCAACAGCATCCACAATATGGCGCCAATAGCAAAGAGCGCCATCACAAATACTTTTTCTGACCCGTGACCGGAATGCGAGAGCGAAACCAACCAGGCCAACTCACCGCCCACTAACAGGACAATCCCCAGCCCGTTAAAGATCATAATCAGCAGCATAAAGATGGGGATAATGCCCCGGCACAGGGTAAATGTGGCAATCAATTTATTTTGCGAGGTACGCGACGCGACTACGCTCAAATAGCAAATCACCATCGCCAGAAGACAGATGAGAATGGAGCCTGCGCTACAGAGACCCGCAAAGACGGAGAGACCTGCGCGGAGCGCAGCTGAGGAATTGTGCCCCGAAGGCGTGCCGCCGAGACGCCAGAACTGCCAAAAACCATAAATCAGAATTAATATTGGGATTAAAAATATTCGTCTGAAAGCTTTTATTTCCATATAAAAAGACTCGTATTAAGTGAAGGATTTAAAATGGCGGTTCATTTTAAATTGGCCTTAAGGGAGCTTTTGTTATTATTTCTTACGAAGGCTTTAAGATATTTTAATTATATTTAGAAAGGGAATGTGTGGATTTATGGGATGCTATATATGTTGCAACATCCCACCAATAAGCCTTAACGAAGGACCGGATGCCCGCTGATGGTCAGTGTGGTTGCGTCTGCCGAGTGTACCAGCTTCGCCTGCGCCCCCAGCGGCAGCGTGACGGTGCGCTGCTCGTGGCCGAAATCGAGCCCGCTGATGACCGGAATCGCCAGCCTTGAACGCAAATAGTCGTACATAGTCTGCAAATCATAACCCGCGTCGTAGTCATTCGGCGTAGCGCCGGTGAAGCTGCCGAGCACGATGGCCTTTTGACGCGGTAGAATACCGGCGTACAACAGTTGCAGCAGCATGCGTTCCACGCGGAAGGGATGTTCGTTGATATCTTCCAGCACCAGAATACCGTCGCTGATTTGCGGCATCCATGGCGTACCCACCAGCGACGTCAGCATCGCCAGATTCCCGCCCCACAGTTTGCCTTCTTCGCGGCACTGCGGACCGTCGCCCGCCCACTCAAGCGTGAAGCTTTCATTGCGCAGCGCCTGCCAGAAGTGATGCACGGTAAAGTCGTTCAGGGCTTCTGCACCAAAATTCCCCGCCAGCATCGGCCCGCTGAAGGTGATGACGTCACCTTTTGCCAGCAGCCCCATCTGAATGGCAGTGAAATCGCTGTGGCCGCAGATAAGTAGTGGATCCTGCTGCTGGCGCGCGATTAGCGACGGCCAGTCGATGGCATCCAGCAGACGGCTTGCGCCGTAGCCGCCGCGTACCGCCAGCACTATCTGATTTTTACCTTTTAGTTCAGCGAGTTGATTGATATCGGCAAGACGTTCACTTTCGACGCCCGCAAAGCGCTGGCTGCGCCGGGGAATGACCTGCTGGTGGTTGACCTGATGCCCTGCGCTTATCAGTCGGTTAACGCCCATTTCGGCGGCGGATTGATTGATGCAGTAGCCCGACGGGGCGATCAGATGAAACTGTGACATGGCAATTCCTTGCAGAGAACGAAACGAGTATCATGCCGCCTGAACCCGTTATTGTCATTACTGGCGACATACTTGAGCTAAAAAGGATAGTTGCGTGAAATTGAGATGGTTTGCTTTTTTAATTGTGTTACTTGCCGGATGCAGTTCAAAACAGGATTACAAAAATCCGCCCTGGGACCCACAGGTGCCGGTGAAGCGCGCAATGCAATGGATGCCGATTAGCGAAAAAGCCGGTGCGGCGTGGGGCGTAAGCCCGCGTTTGATCACCGCCATCATTGCGGTCGAGTCTGGCGGCAATCCGAATCTGGTCAGTAAATCCAACGCCGTCGGCCTGATGCAGTTGAAGGCGTCCACCTCCGGGCTGGACGTTTACCGGCATATGGGCTGGAGCGGTCAACCGTCAACCAGCGAGCTGAAAAACCCGGAGCGTAATATCTCCATGGGGGCGGCTTATCTGAGCATACTGGAACATGGCTCGCTGGCAGGCATTAAGGACCCGGAAGTGATGCAGTACGCGCTGATGGTCTCTTATGCCAACGGCGCGGGCGCGCTGTTGCGGACGTTCTCCTCCGATCGCAAAAAAGCGATCAGCAAAATCAACGATCTGGATAAAGACGAGTTCTTCGAACACGTCGTCGAAAACCATCCGGCTCCGCAGGCGCCGCGCTATATCTGGAAAATGCAGAAAGCGATGGATGCGATGTAACTAGTCGCGAACCTTGTTGGCGCGTTCACGCGCTTCTCGCTCCAGCGAAAAAATAATACGCTGGAGCGAGCGTTCTGCCGCCGGGTTAACGTTGAGAAAACGCAAACTCAACCGTGGCGTACTCACCGTTTCGTTTTTATGATCGACCACTCTTCGCTCACTGACCGCAATCAGCTGCGCATCAAAATGAAATTTTCCCCATTGCCCCATATCCAGCTCCAGCTGGGAAAAACGCATTCCCGGCTGTAAATGGCTTTCCGGCTGACTCTCCAGCAGTGCCCCCATCCCTCCCAGCGACAGGTCAAAAAGCCGAAAATGCAGCGCCTGATTACCAGGGAGTTGGGCTTTGCCAAAGTAGGGCGGATGCAGCGGGGCCGCGATGCGGAAATACTCACGTCGCTGTATAAACCAAAGTGTCGGCGGAACGGGAACAATAAACGCCGGCAGCCCCTGATATTCTCCCGCCTGCAACTGTGTCACCGTGAATTCCATTTTAGCGCCGGCGGTTTCGGCGGTGATGGTGACGTTTTCCACCCGCTGTACTGCGCGGTTCTCGTATTCCTGACTGCCAAAATCGACTATCAGCGCGGTTTTGCTCACCTCCAGAAGGCGACTGATAAATTGCCCGCTTCCCCACGAGACGCGTAGCGGAACGTCATCGCGATGAAGATCGCGCAGAATATTCAAAACGGCCAGCGGGTTTTGTTTCAGGAATTGCGAAGGGTATTGATTCATCTGCTATCTCTTCTGGAGGATAAACCGTCTGGTTGTTATCGGTTTACGTCCAGGAAACTTCAGCCCCGGTAAAAAAAATTTTTGTTCGCTTTCTGCGCGGCGTGCGGGCGGGAAGGGCCTGTTCAGGTCAAACATATTCAGCATATGAATAAAATATAAGCGCGGCGGCGAGATTTTTAAGAGTAATTACCTATACTTGAAACATTAGCGGCGCAGAATGTCGGCGCTTTTTTTGAGGTTTTTTTAATTGGAGGATGGTGAAAATGGGTGTTATTGCCTGGATTATTTTTGGTCTTATTGCGGGTGTTATTGCCAAACTGATTATGCCGGGGAAAGACGGCGGCGGCTTTATTCTGACCTGCCTGCTGGGGATCGTCGGTGCGGTCGTGGGCGGCTGGATTGCCACCACGCTGGGCTTTGGCGATCGCGCGATGGGCTTTGATATGCACAGCTTCCTGGTTGCCGTTGTGGGCGCCATTGTCGTGCTGGGTATCTTCCGCTTCCTGCGCCGCAACAACTAAGCATCACGCTTCAACGGCCCCATTCGGGGCCGTTTTTCTTCCTTTTTGTTGATTCCCCACAAATTTTTCAGACTCTGTGCATCTGGCTATTGCGCGTTAAATAAAAATGAGAATAATTGGCATTCTTTATTCTAATAATTGGTCAGACAAACATTATGCGCTTTGCCTATCGTACGCTCTCGGGAATGATTACACTTGCTCTCGCCACACCGGCCCTGGCCGACAACGCTGAAACCACTATGGTCGTCACCGGTTCACAGGGGAGCAGTGAACTGCCCGTCTGGACCAACAGCGCCACCAAATCCGCTGTTGCGGAGAGCAAAACGCCGCAGGTCATCAATACCATCAGCGAGAAAGAAATTACTCAACGTCACGCTAACTCGGTCAATGAAATTCTGCGCTACGCACCGGGCGTCTCGACGGAAGTGCGCGGCAGCACCAGCTACATGAGCGAATATAAAATTCGTGGCTTTACCGTCGACAATGAATTTTATAACGGCCTGCAATTGCCCTATAACGTCAATGGCAACACCAAAGCGCGTATTGACCCGCTGCTGATTGAAAACGTGGATATTCTGAAGGGGCCGTCTTCGGTGCTTTATGGCAACGGTTCGCCGGGTGGTCTGGTGAACATCCAGGGAAAAAAACCGCAAACCGAGCCGCGCACGGAAGTAGGGTTTAACACCGGCACGCGCAACCTGAAAGAGGGGTATCTGGATTCCACCGGACGTATCCTCGACAGCGACTGGAGCTATCGCCTGCTGGGCAAAGCGCGTGAAGGCGATGACCAGCCGCACACCACGCGTTACGAAGATTATCTGGTTGCGCCGAGCATCACCTGGCAGCCCGATAACAAAACGCGTCTGACATTTGACGCGCTGGCGCAAAATACGCCGAGCCTGACGCCGTCCAATCCATTACCGCTTTCGTATCTGCGTTCCAGCTATGCCGGGCGTCGCGATTTTGCGGGTGATAAGTGGAGCGGTTTCGAACAGCGCCAGTGGATGGTGGGTTATAGCTTCGAGCATGAGTTTGACAGCGGTTGGGGCATCGCCCAGAAAGCGCGTTATTTTGACATCGATACTCATCAGCGCAGCGCTTATTCCACCGGAAATGCGGGCAGCGCCAACGTCTATGAACTTAACCGCTTTGCCTATACCACCGATGAAGATCTGCACAGCTTTAATATCGATAACCAGGTCAGTAAAACCTTCGCGCTGGGTGACTGGCAGCATCACCTGCTGGCGGGGTTCGATTACCAGAAACTGAATTCGCACTATAACTATCGCTACGCCTCGACCACGCCGGGCATCGATATGCTGCATCCGGATTACTCGCAGATCACCAGTGATAATTTAGGGCTCTACACCGCGCAGAAAAATCGTCTTTCTTACAACCAGAAGGGCTATTACTTCCAGGATCAGGTGGAGTTCGGCGGCCTGAATATTCTTGGTAGCATTCGCTATGATGAGTACCAGTCCGCTACCACGGATTATCTCAATGACCAGCAAAAAGCGTGGATCTCGCAGGATCGCGTGACTAAACGTCTGGGCGCGCTGTATGCCTTTGAAAATGGTCTGTCACCGTTTATCAGCTACTCAGAAGGTTTCCTGCCGGTATCGCCGCGCGGTAACCTGACCGCGCAGGATGTGAAACCGACCACCAGCAAGCAGCTGGAGGGCGGCGTGAAATACCTGCTGGCTGATTACGCGACGACCTTTACCGCGTCGGTGTTTAATATTCGCCAGAAAAACGTGGTGAGCGCGGACCCAAGCTGGAACTACCGCCAGACGGGGGAGATTGAATCGAAAGGCGCGGAGCTCTCCGTCGTCAGCCGTCCAACGGACAATATCAATCTGATTGCCAACTACGCCTATACGCACGCTATCAACACCGAGGATGAAACTTACGAAGGTAAGCGTCCGACGCAGGTCCCGGAGAATGCGTTTAACCTGTGGGGCGATTACACCTTTGACAGCAGCTTATTCAGCGGATTAACCGTGGGCGCGGGGGTACGCTACACCGGGCCGATGGAGATTTCTCCGGCCAATAACGAAGGCAAGCTGGGCGGTACGACGCAGTATGATATGGCGGTATCGTACGATATGTCGGCTATCGACAGCAGCCTGAACGGCTTGATGCTGAAGGCCAGCGCGCAGAACCTGACCAACAAAGAAACCTTCAGTTGCTACGACAGCACCAACTGCTGGATTGGCCGCGACCGCACGGTGCAGGTGGGGGCGAGTTATACGTTTTGATGGGGGGATTTTTCCCCCTCACCCTAACCCTCTCCCGCAGGGAGAGGGGACCGACCGTGCCAGTATTGCAGACCTGCGCTGGTTTTCTCCCTCTCCCTGAGGGAGAGGGCGGGGTGAGGGTGCATTACTTCGCCGCCTGAACCGGCGCATCCGGCACCGTATCGCACGGTTTCTCTTTCGGGCAAATCAAATCCAGCATCTTCAGCGTTACGCCGTTGGTCCAGCCAAAACCATCCTGCAACGGATATTCACCGCCGCCGCCGCCCGTCCCGGTGGAAGTAATGTCATATTTTTCCACCAGTTTTTTCTCCTTGTCATAGGTGTGCTGCACGTTGCTCAGGAAGCGCCAGGTGACGTCCATCGCCACTTTCTCCTGACCATAGTTCTGCAACCCTTCCACGGCGACCCACTGTAACGGCGCCCAGCCGTTTGGCGCATCCCACTGTTGCCCGCTGTTAATGGTAGTAGTGGTAATGCCGCCCGGTTTTAACAACCGGCTTTCCGTCGCTGCCGCTACTTTTGTCGCCCGTTCATGCGAAGCGGCATTCACGTACAGCGGGAACAGGGCGGCAGCGGTCAGCTGATTACGCACCTTGTGCGACTTCAGATCGTAATCGGCGTACCAGCCCTCTTTATCGTTCCACAGATATTTTTCGATAGCCTTCTGGCGCGCGTTAGCTTCGGTATCGTACTGGTTACTTTTCGCCGTATCACCCGCAGCTTTACTCCCCTCGGCAATCAGTTTTTCCATCTTATACATCAGCGCGTTCAGATCGACCGGCACGATGCTGGTGGTGCGAATGGTGCCCAGTTGCTGTGGGTTATCCATCCAGCGCGAGCTGAAATCCCAACCCGATGCGGCGGCGGAGCGCAGGTCGCGATAGATTTCCGTGGCGGGTCGATTTGGGTTTTTCTTCGCGGTAGTCACATCATCAAGCCACGATTCCGGACGCGGGGTGTCGTTATCATCCCAGTAGCGGTTGAGCAGCGTGCCGTCGCGCAGTTTGACCACCCGCTTGTTGGCGTCGCCAGGCTGAAGACTTTCCGCGCCGTCCATCCAGTACGCGTGCTCTTTTTCCATCTGTGGCAGATAGGTTTTCAGCGCATCGCTGTCATGTTTTGCCAGTAACTCAACCATCAGCGAGAAAAATGGCGGTTGCGAACGGCTTAAGTAGTAGCTGCGGTTGCCATTAGGGATATGCCCCCAGGTGTCGATTTCATAAGCGAAGTTCGCCACCATATCCGCCACTTTATCCCAGTGCCCGCTCTCCGCCAGGCCAAGCATGGTGAAGTAGCTATCCCAGTAATAAACCTCACGAAAGCGTCCGCCGGGCACGACATACGGTTTCGGTAGCGGCAGCAGGGAGCTCCACTTTTCCGCCGTTTCGCTGGTGCGGGTCAGCACCGGCCACAGGCCATCAATATGCTGGCGCAGCGTTTGCCCTTTGGGCGGCACATAGGTTTCGCCCGCCTGCGGTAGCGCAAAGTTCATCTCTACAAAGTGGCGCAGGTCAAAGCTGGTCTGACTCTTCTGCATGCGGTAATCCGCGAGGATCATCAACGGGTCGCTTTTAGGCACCGCGTCGGCGAAGGTTTTTTGATCGGGAAAGAGTGTCGCGCTTTGCACATCATTAAACAGCGGCCCAAGCAGAATATCAGGGGAGGCCGGGTACTCCTCCTGCGCCTGTGCGGCAAAGGCCAGCAGCAGGGCGCTTAACGTCAGGGTGTGGCGCGCAACAGGATGCGCAGCAATGTTCTTCATCGGTTTTCTCCATTTCGGCAAACAGCAGGAGTGCTGCAATCAACCTGATGAAAACCTTAGTTGAAATTCCTCTTCACCGTGGCGATTTGCGTGATTAATTGCTGTTTTTTCAGCGCGGATCGCATTGCGTCAGGTTAAAAAAAGAAAGCGGGTTATTCATTGGAATATCTTTTCGCTGTCTTGCTGGTCATTATTTTTACTGATGATTATTTGCACAGTTATCGCTCATGCATGTTCTGAAAGGGTGCAGTTAATTCTTATAAATAATAAGGGTGATAAGTTAATTTGTTTTAAAACAGTAGGTTAATTATTTGGCATGCCGGTTGCTATATGAATTCCATCTTGTATACCAACAGGAATTCCAACATGGCAGTGATGACCGGAAAAACACTTGGCGAATGGCAACAGGCCATTGCGCGTAATAGTGACAACGTATTTGCCTTATTAAATGACCATCTTCAGTCTCTGACTGCGCAGGATAATGCGTGGATCGTGCTTGCCAGCGAAACGCAGCTTCGCGAGCAAATAGACGCTCTGTTACCGCAATACCAACAGCAGCCAGAACGTTATCCGCTGTTTGGTATTCCCTTTGCGATTAAAGACAACGTTGATGCCGCTGGCTGGCCAACGACCGCAGCCTGCCCGGCGATTGCCCAGATCGCAGAACGCGATGCCACTGCGGTGGCGAAACTGAAAGCGGCGGGCGCGATCCTTATCGGTAAAACTAACCTGGACCAGTTTGCGACCGGGCTGGTGGGCACGCGATCTCCATACGGTGCCGTCGCGAATGCGTTTAATCCGGCTTATGTGAGCGGCGGTTCCAGCTCTGGCTCTGCGTCGGTGGTAGCGCGCGGGCTGGTGCCGTTTTCATTAGGCACCGACACTGCCGGTTCAGGCCGCGTGCCCGCCGGGTTCAACAATATTGTCGGGCTGAAGCCGACCAAAGGCTGGCTCTCAGCGACCGGTGTTTTCCCGGCCTGCCGTCTGAACGACACGCTTTCGGTGTTTGCCCTCACGGTGGATGACGCCTGGCAGGTTGCCACGCTCGCCGGAGGGTTCGACTCCGGGGATGCCTATTCCAGAATCAACCCGGCCGCTGCGCCTGCGACTTTTTCGCAAAACCCGGTACTCGCCATTCCGGATGCGCTGGTTTTCTTTGACGATAGTGCGGCAGAGCAGGCCTGGCAGGCGGCGCTCGGTGCGCTGCGCGAAAGCGGCGTGACCTTAAAGCCCATCGATTTCTCGGCGTTCTATCAACTGGCGGAACAGCTTTACCAGGGCCCGTGGGTGGCCGAGCGCACCGTGGCGGTGGGTGACACGCTGAATCACCCGGAGCAGATGGACCCTACGGTGCATACCATCATCGCCGCAGGCCTGAACTACAGCGCCGTTGAGGCTTTTAAAGCCGAATATCTGCGGGCAGAGCTGGCACGCAAGATTCAGACCGCCCTCGCCGAGGTTGATGCGCTGGTGGTGCCGACGTCACCGACCATACACACCCTGGCTGATATGGCGCGCGAGCCCATTCGCTTTAATTCGCAGTTTGGCACCTACACCAATTTCACCAACCTTGCCGATCTCAGCGCCCTTGCGCTGCCTGCCCCGTTCCGTGCGGATGGCTTACCTGCTGGCATTACGCTGCTCGCCCCGGCCTGGCATGACCGCGCGCTGGCCGATTTTGGCCGCCGCTGGCAGCAACAGCTGGCCCTGCCGCTCGGTGCGACCGGGCATGCCTTCCCGGCCATCTCTCCAACGTTGCCGCCTTCCGCGCATCACGTTCGCGTCGCCGTGGTCGGCGCACATCTGCGCGGCATGCCGCTCAACTTCCAGCTGATTCAGCGCGATGCGGTGTTTGTTGAAGCGACAGAAACCGCTCCCTGCTATCGGCTTTTTGCACTGGCGAACACGCAGCCGCCGAAACCAGGTATTGCGCGTGACGCCGATGGCGCAGCCATCCAGGTGGAACTGTGGGATATCCCGCTGGCGCGCTTTGGCGAGTTTGTCGCTGAAATTCCCGCCCCGCTGGGGATTGGCTCGCTGGAACTGGCTGACGGGCGCTGGGTGAAAGGCTTTATCTGCGAACCGGCGGCGTTGAATGACGCCACCGATATCACTGAATTCAAAGGCTGGCGCCACTGGGTTGGCCGCAAGGAGACGCATCATGTTTAATACTGTCCTGATCGCCAACCGAGGGGAAATTGCCTGCCGTGCGATTCGCACGTTAAAGCGCCTTGGCATCACCAGCGTCGCGGTCTATTCCGACGCGGATAAAAACGCGGAACACGTTAAACAGGCGGATATCGCGCTGGCGCTGGGCGGAGAGAAAGCCAGCGACTGCTATCTGCGCATCGACAAAATCATTGCCGCCGCGCAGGAAAGCGGGGCGCAGGCCATCTGGCCGGGCTACGGTTTTCTCTCTGAAAGCCTGGCGTTTGCCGATGCCTGCGAGCAGGCGGGTATCGCGTTTGTCGGCCCCACGGCGCAGCAGATTGGCGAGTTCGGGTTAAAGCACCGGGCGCGCGAACTGGCGGCGCAGGCGGGCGTGCCGATGACGCCGGGAACCGGGCTGCTGGACACCGTTGAAGAGGCGCTAAACGCGGCGCAGAACATTGGCTATCCGGTGATGCTTAAAAGTACGGCGGGTGGCGGCGGTATCGGCCTGACACGCTGCGCCGACCAGGAGGCGCTGGTGCAGGCGTGGGAGAGCGTGCGTCGTCTCGGCGAACAGTTCTTTAGCGATGCCGGCGTCTTTATCGAACGCTGTATCGATCGTGCCCGTCACATCGAAGTGCAGATCTTTGGTGATGGCAACGGCAATGTTGTTGCCCTGGGCGAGCGCGACTGCTCTCTTCAGCGGCGCAATCAGAAGGTCGTTGAAGAGACGCCCGCGCCGAATCTGCCGCAAGCCACGCGCGAAGCACTACTGAATGCCGCCGTTGAGCTGGGCAAGCTGGTGAATTACCGCAGCGCAGGTACGGTGGAATTTATCTATGACCCCGAACAGGACGCGTTCTACTTCCTCGAAGTGAACACCCGTTTGCAGGTGGAGCATCCGGTAACCGAGTGCGTCACCGGGCTTGATTTGGTGGAGTGTATGCTGCGCGTCGCCGCAGGCGAAAGCATCGACTGGGCGCGTCTGGCGCAAGCCCCGCAGGGTGCGGCGATGGAAGTGCGCATCTATGCGGAAAATCCGCTGAAGACCTTCCAGCCGAGCCCCGGCGTGCTAACGGAAGTCACTTTCCCGGATGGTGTGCGCATTGACAGCGGCGTGACGACAGGCAGCGAAGTCTCTGCATTTTACGACCCGATGATCGCCAAGCTGATCGTGCATGCGGATACCCGCGAGGCGGCGCTGGAGAAACTGGCGCTGGCGCTGAATGCCACGCGGTTGCACGGTATTACCACCAATCTCGATTATCTGCGCCAGATAACCTCAAGCGTGGCGTTCACGGAAGGCCGCGTCTGGACGCGCTGGCTCGATAGCGTGGAAGCAGAATCTCCGGTAATTGAAGTGCTGCAACCGGGCACCTGGAGCAGCATTCAGGATTATCCGGGGCGCCTTGGTTACTGGGATATCGGCGTACCGCCGTCCGGGCCGATGGATGATTACGCCTTTCGGCTGGCGAACCGCATTGTCGGCAATCACCATACCGCCGCCGGGCTGGAATTTACGCTTCAGGGGCCAGTGCTGCGCTTTCACACGGATGCGGTCATTGCCCTCACCGGGGCTGATTGTCAGGCGCTGCTGGATGAAACCCGCGTGCCGCTCTGGCAGCCGGTCACGGTTAAGCGTGGGCAAACCCTCAGCCTTGGGCGCGCCAAAGCGGGGTGTCGCGCTTATCTCGCCGTACGTAACGGTTTTGATGTGCCGGAGTATCTCGGAAGCCGTTCCACCTTTGCGCTGGGGCAGTTTGGCGGCCATGCCGGACGTACGCTGAAAGTGGCCGATCTGCTGCCCGTTTCGCGCCCGGAACTGAATGCCTGCACCACGCCTGCACCGGTGAGCGAACCGCAGGCGCTGGCGGCGTCGCTGGTGCCAGAGTATGGCGATAGCTGGCGTATCGGCGTGCTGTATGGCCCGCACGGCGCGCCGGATTTCTTCAGCCAAAAATCGATTGATGACTTTTTCGCCAGCGAATGGCAGGTGCATTACAACTCAAATCGTCTGGGCGTGCGACTGGTTGGCCCAAAACCTGAGTGGACTCGCCCGGACGGCGGCGAAGCCGGATTGCACCCCTCCAACGTGCATGACTGCGAATACGCCATTGGCGCGATTAATTTTACCGGCGACTTCCCGGTGATCCTCACGCGCGATGGGCCAAGCCTGGGGGGATTTGTCTGCCCGGTCACCATTGCCAAAGCGGAGCTGTGGAAAGTGGGGCAGGTGAAGCCCGGCGACACGATTCGCTTCTACCCAATAAGCGTGGCCGATGCCGTCGCACGGGAAAAGGCGATGGATCGCACGATCGATACGCTCCAGTCCAGCCATCTGGCGACATTTGCCGTGCCATCGCTGGCCGCGCGTGATGGCGTCTCGGCGGCGGCGCTGGTGTCGTTACCGGCCAGCGCGACAACGCCTGCCATCGTCTATCGCCAGGCGGGGGATAATTACATCCTGATTGAATACGGTGACAACGTTCTCGATCTGGCACTGCGCCTGCGTGTGCATCTGCTGATGGCGCGGCTGAACGATTTATCGCATCCGGGCATTAAAGAACTTTCGCCGGGCGTGCGCTCGTTACAGGTGCGCTACGACAGCCGGGAAATCAGCCAGCAGGCGCTGGTGGCGATTCTGCTGGAGCAGGAGTCGCACATGGGCGATGTCAGCGATATGAAAGTCCCGTCGCGCATCGTCTGGCTGCCGATGGCTTTTGAAGATACCGCCACGCTGGACGCCGTCAGCCGCTATCAGGATACGGTTCGCGCCCGCGCGCCGTGGCTGCCAAATAACGTTGATTTCATTCAACGCATCAATGGGCTGGCGAGCCGCGAGGCGGTGCGTGACACGATTTTCGATGCCAGCTATCTGATCCTCGGGCTGGGCGATGTTTACCTCGGCGCACCCTGCGCTGTACCGATTGACCCGCGCCACCGCCTGCTGAGTTCGAAATACAACCCGGCGCGTACCTTTACCGCCGAAGGCACGGTCGGCATTGGCGGCATGTATATGTGTATCTACGGCATGGACTCCCCCGGCGGTTATCAACTGGTGGGGCGCACGCTGCCTATCTGGAACAAATTCCTCAAAAACCGTCAGTTCGAAGCGGGCGAGCCCTGGCTGCTGCGCTTCTTTGACCAGGTGCGCTTCTATCCGGTCAGTGAAAGCGAACTCAATCAACTGCGTGATGATTTCCGCGAAGGCCGCGCCGCCGTGCGCATCGAAGAGAGCGAGTTCGATTTTGCTGAGCATCTGCACTTCCTTGAGGCCAACGCCGAGGAGATCCGAGACTTCCGTGAGAAGCAGGCGCTGGCCTTCGAAAGCGAAGTGGCGCGCTGGCAGCAGGATGAACAAGCCGTCGACGCGGAATGCCCACGCCAGCCCGTCATCGAGGAAGCCGACGATGATGCGTTTGCCGTGACCGGCGATATGAACGGCAATATCTGGAAGGTACTGGTGAAACCGGGCGATGAGGTGACCGAAGGGCAGCCGCTGATCATCGTCGAAGCGATGAAAATGGAACTGGCGATCCACGCACCTCAGGCGGGAACCGTGAAACGCATCGGCTGTCAGCCGGGCCACCCGGTGAGCCCCGGCGATGCGCTGCTGTGGCTGGCGTAAGGAGGCGTAATGGAAAGTAGCAAGCGTAGCCCCGGCCTTGGCGAGCGAATTTATCACGCGCTGAAAAACGACATCTTCGATTTTCGCCTGATGCCCGGTGAGCATTTCAGCGAAAGCGAGATTTCAGAGCGAATGGCCGCCAGCCGTACCCCGGTGCGCCAGGCCCTGTTTCGTCTCGAACAGGAGGGCTACGTGCAGGTGTACAGCCGGAGCGGCTGGCAGGTGAAGCCGTTTGATTTCGCGTGGTTCGAAGCGCTGTACGACTTTCGCATCGTACTGGAGTGTGAAGCAGTTAAGCGCCTGTGCGACATGCCGCTCGCGATGTGCCAGGACCACCTCGCGCCGCTGGTGGAATTCTGGATAGACGCGCCGCGCATGGCACCCGGGAAAACCCTTTCTCGCCATGACGAGGCTTTCCACACCACGCTGGTTCGTGCCAGCGGCAACGAAGAAATGGTGCGCGTGCATATCGAGCTGACGGAAAAGATTCGCATTATTCGCCATCTCGACTTCACCCGCGAGGACCGCGTGGATGCCACCTATCAGGAGCACGCGCGCATTTTGCAGGCGGTGCTGCGTCAGCAAAGGGAAGAAGCGCAGCGCCTGCTGACGGAACACATTTCACAGAGTAAAGCCGAGGTCAGGAAAATTACCCTGCATCGGCCCCAGCAGGCCAGGTTGTAAGACGTTCCCGCTCCGCATGTGCGGAGACATTAATCAATATTATTTAGGGGTTTAGTGATGAAACGACGTTCTTTACTGAAAGCTTTTGCCCTCTCCGCGACTTTTTTGAGCATGGGCTTCTCGTTACAGGCATACGCAGCAGACACCATTAAAGTCGGCATCATGCACTCGCTCTCCGGCACGATGGCGATTTCAGAAACGCCGCTGAAGGATATGGCGCTGATGACCATTGATGAAATCAACGCCAAAGGCGGCGTACTGGGTAAAAAGCTGGAACCGGTAGTGGTTGACCCGGCATCGAACTGGCCGCTGTTCGCGGAGAAAGCGCGCCAGCTGCTGAGCCAGGATAAAGCCGCCGTGGTGTTTGGCTGCTGGACGTCAGTGTCGCGCAAATCGGTGCTGCCGGTATTTGAAGAACTGAACGGCCTGCTGTTCTATCCGGTGCAGTACGAAGGCGAAGAGATGTCGCCAAATGTGTTCTACACCGGGGCGGCGCCGAATCAGCAGGCAATCCCGGCAGTCGAGTACATGATGAGCGAAGACGGTGGCGGGGCGAAGCGCTTCTTCCTGCTGGGCACTGACTACGTTTATCCGCGCACCACCAATAAAATTCTGCGCGCTTTCCTGCATTCAAAAGGCATTCAGGATAAAGACATTGAAGAGGTGTATACGCCGTTTGGTTACAGCGACTATCAAACCATTGTCTCCAGTATCAAAAAATTCTCCGCAGGCGGTAAAACGGCGGTGATCTCCACCATCAACGGCGACTCCAACGTCCCGTTCTACAAAGAGCTGGCGAATCAGGGCATTAAATCCACCGATGTGCCGGTGGTGGCGTTCTCCGTCGGCGAAGAGGAACTGCGCGGCATCGACACCAAACCGCTGGTGGGCCACCTGGCCGCGTGGAACTACTTTGAATCGGTCAGCAACCCGGTGAACACCAAATTCGTGGCGGATTATCGCGCCTATGCCAAAGCGCATAAGTTGCCGAACGCCGATACCGTGGTGACCAACGACCCGATGGAGGCGACCTATGTCGGCATTCATATGTGGGCGCAGGCGGTGGAAAAAGCGGGCACCACGGATGTCGATAAAGTGCGTGAAGCGATGGCGAATCAATCGTTTGCTGCGCCGAGCGGTTTCACCCTCACCATGGATGCCACTAACCACCACCTGCATAAACCGGTGATGATTGGCGAAATCGAGGATAACGGGCAGTTCAACGTGGTGTGGCAGACCGAACAACCGGTGCGCGCGCAGCCGTGGAGCCCGTACATTCCGGGCAATGACAAAAAATCGGAAAGTCCGGTGAAGACGGGCGGTAAATAATCGCAGCGGCGGGGGCGGATGACGCCTCTGCCAACGGTTGGCTGGCCCGGCGTTGTCGGGCCACAAAAGAAGACACCGACACGATGAAAATTTTAAGCTCTCTTTTTATTAGCTGCCTGTTGATGGCAACCTCGGCGCTGGCCGGTCCCGCCGAAGATTACGGCAAGGCGAACCGCAGCCAGCAGGCGCAGTTGCTGCAACAGTGGGCGCAAACGCCGGACGCTTCCCGTCTGACGCTGTTACAGGCGTTGAGCCGTGAAACGGTGGTGATGGACACCCAGGGTCAGCTTTTTTCACAGCGACAGGGCAAACTCACGCCGCTGGAGGGCGACGCTGTGCCCGCAGGCGCGACGAAAAAAGTGTTTATGAATAACCGTCTGCGTGGGCTGGTCGCCAGTGCGCTGTCGGCGCATCAACTGGTGAGCCCGGATGACGCCGTACGGTTGCAGGCGGCGCAGGCGTTGCAGACCAGCGCGCAGGCAGATCAGTTACCGTTCCTCAGCCAGCGTCTGGCCGCTGAGAAAAATGACGCCGTACATCAGGCTCTGGGTATCGCGGTCGCCGGGTTGCAGTTAACCGATAGCCGTCCGGCCCAGCGCCTGCAGGCGGTGAAATTACTGGGCGAGGCCAGCGACCCGCAGGTACAGGCGAGTCTGAACCGTCTCACGCAGCCAGAAAACGAACCGGATGCGGCAGTGCGCGACGCGGCGGCCGATAGCCTGAAACAGATCCAGCAGCGCCTGAAATGGGGTGAGTGGCTGGGGCTGGCGTTTAGCGGCTTATCGCTGGGCTCGATTCTGCTGCTGGCGGCGCTGGGCCTTGCCATTACTTACGGCCTGCTGGGCGTCATCAATATGGCGCACGGAGAAATGCTGATGCTGGGCGCATACGCGACCTGGCTGGTACAGGACGTCTTTGCCCGTTACGCGCCGGACTGGCTGGCGCTTTATCCTCTGGCGGCGCTGCCGGTGGCTTTCGCCATCACTGCCGTGATGGGGATGCTGCTGGAACGCGCCATTATTCGCCATTTGTATGGGCGACCGCTGGAAACGCTGCTGGCGACGTGGGGGATCAGCCTGATGCTGATTCAACTGGTGCGCGTGATATTTGGTACGCAAAACCTGGAGGTGGCGAACCCGGCGTGGTTATCGGGCGGCTGGAACGCGCTGCCGAATCTGGTGCTGCCGTACAACCGGATTGCGGTGATCGTTTTCGTGGCGGGCGTGCTGGCGCTGACCTGGCTGCTGCTCAATAAAACCCGTCTCGGAATGAACGTGCGGGCGGTCACACAGAATCGCCGGATGGCGGACTGCTGCGGCGTGCCGACCGGGCGCGTGGATATGCTGGCGTTTGGGCTGGGTTCCGGCATCGCCGGGCTGGGCGGCGTGGCGTTATCCCAGTTGGGCAACGTGGGGCCGGAGCTGGGGCAGGGGTACATCATCGACTCCTTCCTGGTGGTAGTGACCGGCGGCGTCGGGCAACTGGCGGGAACCGTGGTGGCCGCGCTGGGTCTGGGTGTGCTGAATAAGTTTCTCGAACCGCAGCTTGGTGCGGTGCTGGGGAAAATCGCCATCCTGGTGATGATTGTGCTGTTTATCCAGAAACGGCCGCAGGGGCTGTTTGCCTTCAAAGGGAGGGTGATTGACTGATGAGCCAGCCACTGACACTGACTTTAGCCCGCCGCGCGCCGCGTGTGTCGGGCGCACTCGGCGCGTTGATTTTCATCGTGCTGCTGATTCTGCCCTTTCTGGCGCTGTTGCCTGCGGCGCATCCGCTGGCGGTTTCAACCTACACGCTTACCCTGATGGGCAAAATCCTGTGCTATGCGATTGTCGCCGTGGCTCTGGATCTGGTGTGGGGCTACGCCGGTCTGCTTTCGCTCGGCCACGGGTTGTTCTTCGCCCTGGGCGGCTACGCGATGGGCATGTACCTGATGCGCCAGGCCTCCGGCGACGATTTACCGGCGTTTATGTCATTTCTCTCGTGGACGGAACTGCCATGGTTCTGGGCCGGTACCCAGCACTTTGCCTGGGCGCTGTGCCTGATCGTTCTGGTTCCTGGCCTGCTGGCGCTGCTGTTTGGCTACTTCGCTTTCCGCTCGCGCATCAAAGATGTCTACTTCTCGATCATGACCCAGGCGCTGACCTACGCCGGTATGTTGCTGTTTTTCCGTAACGAAACCGGTTTTGGCGGCAACAACGGCTTTACGGGATTCACCACGATTTTAGGCTTTCCGGTGTCGGCGACGGGCACGCGCATCGCGCTGTTTATCGCCACCGTGTTGCTGCTGGTGGCGGCGCTGGCGATCGGCGTGGCGATCACCCGCAGCAAGTTTGGCCGGGTGCTGACTGGCGTGCGCGATGCGGAGAATCGCCTGATGTTTTGCGGTTACGATCCGCGCGGATTCAAGCTGTTCGTCTGGACGCTGTCAGCGGTGCTGTGTGGGCTGGCGGGGGCGCTGTATGTGCCGCAGGTGGGCATTATCAACCCCAGCGAAATGTCGCCCACTAACTCTATCGAAGCGGCGATTTGGGTGGCGCTCGGCGGCCGCGGATCGCTGATTGGCCCGGTGCTGGGCGCGGGCATTGTGAACGGTGCGAAAAGCTGGTTTACCGTCGCGTTCCCTGACTACTGGCTCTTTTTCCTTGGCCTGATGTTTATTCTGGTGACACTGTTTTTACCGCGCGGCGTGATTGGCCTGCTCAAACGGAGGAAGCATGACTGATTCCCTTTTTACCCAGCCGCTGCCACAGGATCGCTATCGCGAAAAAACCGACCCGGTGCTGCAACTGGAAAAGATCAACGTCACCTTTGACGGCTTTCGTGCATTAACCGATCTCTCGTTGTCCATCGGCGTGGGGGAACTGCGCTGCGTGATTGGCCCTAACGGTGCGGGCAAAACCACGCTAATGGATGTGATTACCGGGAAAACCCAGCCAGATAATGGACGGATTTTTTACGATCAGACTATCGACCTGCGCACCTTATCGCCCGTTGAGATTGCCCGGGCGGGGATTGGCCGCAAGTTTCAGAAACCCACCGTTTTTGAAGCGCTGACGGTGCTGGAAAACCTCGAAATCGCGCAGAAAAATGATAAATCGGTGTGGCATAGCCTGCGCGCTAAACTCAGCGGCGAGCAGCGGGATCGCATCCACGAGGTGCTGCATCTGCTGCGTCTTCTCGACTCCAGCCAGCGCGCCGCGGGGTTGTTATCCCACGGGCAAAAACAGTTTCTGGAAATTGGCATGCTGCTGGTGCAGGAGCCACATCTGTTACTGCTGGATGAACCCGCCGCCGGGCTGACGGATGCGGAAACGGAATACATTGCCGAACTGTTTCGGACGCTGGCAGGAAAGCACTCATTGATGGTGGTTGAGCACGATATGGGATTTGTCGAAAGTATCGCCGACCACGTGACGGTGCTTCATCAGGGACAGGTACTGGCGGAGGGCTCGCTGCGCGACGTACAGGCCAACGAGCAGGTTATTGACGTTTATCTGGGGCGCTAATATGTTGCAGGTTCAGGATCTTAATCAATATTACGGCGGCAGCCACATTCTGCGTGGCTTGTCGTTCGACACCACGCCGGGAGAAATCACCTGTCTGTTAGGGCGCAACGGCGTGGGCAAAACTACACTGCTGAAATGTCTGATGGGCGTTATTCCGGCGAAATCTGGCGAAATCCGCTGGAAAGGGAAGGTGATTAACGGGATGAGGCCGCATCAGCGCGTGCAGCAGGGGATTGCGTATGTGCCGCAGGGGCGCGAAATATTCCCGCGTCTGACGGTGGAAGAAAACTTGTTGATGGGGCTGGCGCGTTTCTCCGGGCGTGACGCAAACGCGGTGCCGCAAGAGATCTATGAACTCTTCCCGGTGCTGCGTGAAATGAAACAGCGACGCGGCGGCGATCTCTCCGGCGGGCAACAGCAGCAACTGGCGATTGGTCGCGCGCTCGCCTGTCGGCCTGAACTGCTGATTCTTGATGAACCCACGGAAGGTATTCAGCCGTCGGTAATCAAAGAGATTGGCGCAGTGATCAGAAGTCTCGCCAGTCGCGGTGACATGGCGATTCTGCTGGTGGAGCAGTTTTATGACTTTGCCGCCGAGCTTGCGGATAACTATCTGGTGATGTCGCGCGGAGCGATTATCCAGCGCGGGCGCGGTGATGAAATGGAGGCGCAGGGCGTGCGCGGGCTGGTGGCGATTTAGCGCGCCTGTTCCTCTTTCAGTCGTCGCCAGAAGGTGGTGCGGCTGACCCCCAGATAACGCGCGGCGGCGCTGCGATCGCCGCCACACTGTGCCAGCGCATCGAGGGCTGACGGCGCAAATGTGAGCGTATTTTCCGCGTCATACAGTTCTGGCAGAAGTGCAGGGAGGTCCCGCTCATCGCCGATCATGTCGCTACTGAGCAGCAGCGCCAGCCGCTCGCAGAGGTTGCGAAGTTCGCGAATGTTGCCCGGCCAGGCGTAGCGCAACAACGGCGGCAGGCAGAGTGCGATGCGTCGATGGAGGGCGTCGCTCAGCGGCGAATCCAGCGCCGCCAGCGATTGCGTCAGGTAGCGTCGCGCCAGCAGGGCGATATCATCGCCACGCTCGCGCAGGGCGGGAACGCGCAGACGCAGAGCGCTGAGGCGGAAAAAGAGATCGGCGCGAAAACGCCCCTCGGCGACGGCTTGCTGCAGGTCGCAATGCGTCGCGCTGATGACACGAAACTCAACGTTCAGCGGCTGCTGACCCCCAACACGTGTCACGCGCTTTTCCTCCAGCACGCGCAGCAGGCGCGTTTGCAGATGCAGCGGCATTTCGCCGATTTCATCAAGGAACAGCGTGCCACCGTTGGCGGTTTCCAGCAAGCCGCTGCGTCCGCCGCGCCGCGAGCCGGTGAATGCGCCTTCTTCATAACCAAACAACTCGGCTTCCAGCAACGACTCCGCAATCGCCCCGCAGTTGATCGCCACAAAGGGCGGCGAGCCACGGCCCGCGCGCGGGCGATGGCGGGCAAAATACTCCTGATGCAGTGCCTGCGCCGCCAGCTCTTTCCCGGTGCCGGTTTCGCCTTCAATTAACACCGCCGCCGGGGATCGCGCATAGAGCAGAATCGTTCGGCGAACCTGTTCCATTATCGCCGATTCCCCCACCAGATCGCCCAGGCCGTAGCGGGTTCGCAGCGTATCGCGTTGGGCGCTGCTGCGGACTGTGCCGGAAAAACGGGTCATATCCAGTGCATCGCTGAACGCCTGGCGCACCGTGGCGGCTGAATAGAGAAAAACTGCCGCCAGCCCGGCCTCTTCGGCGAGTTCGGTCACTAACCCCGCGCCGACCACCACGCGGATCCCGGAGGCTTTTAATTCGGTTATCTGGCTACGGGCATCCTCTTCGGTGACGTAGCTGCGCTGTTCAAGCGGCAACTGGAAGCTTTTCTGAAACTCCTGCAGGGCAGGCAGCGGCGCTTTGTAGGTAATGACGCCGATCCGGTCGGCTACGCGGCGTGCTTTGCCCAGCGCCTGTAACAGATCAAACCCGCCCGGACGGATCAGGATAACCGGCACCGAGAGGCGACTCTTCAGATACGCTCCGTTTGAACCGGCGGCAATAATCGCGTCGCAATGTTCAGTGGCCAGTTTCTGGCGGATGTACTGCACCGCTTTCTCAAAACCGAGCTGAATCGGCGTAATGGTCGCCAGATGGTCGAACTCAAGGCTGATATCGCGGAACAGATCAAACAGGCGCGTCACTGAGACGGTCCAGATAACCGGTTTCGCAGCTGGCGTGATGTTATCGGTCATGACAACGCACTCAAATGAGGGAGACCTGATCTGTTGTAGTTGTGTTTCATGGATGTTTCAAAAACAGAGGGTGAAACAATCTCTGAAACGTTAGCTGAAGCGCTTTACCCTCATGTTTGAGCGATATGGTGAGAAAGAATATATTCAACATCATGATTTTATTATCAATATTTTACTGTTTTCATTTTTGTGAACTGACGCGGCCGTTCTGGCACATCGCTTGCTCTTTTGTTGTTACGAAAAATAACATTCAAACAACAAAGAGGTGTGCATGAGCACTCAATCACCGGGTCAGGCGTTCCGTCAGGCGCTGAGCAAAGAATCCCCGCTACAAATTGCAGGCACCATCAACGCTAACCACGCACTGCTGGCGCAGCGGGCCGGGTTTCAGGCGATTTATCTCTCCGGCGGCGGCGTGGCGGCGGGATCGCTTGGCCTGCCCGATTTAGGCATCACCGGGCTGGACGATGTGCTGACCGATATCCGGCGTATTACGGATGTTTGCTCGCTGCCGCTGCTGGTGGACGTCGACAGCGGGTTTGGCGCCTCGGCGTTTAATGTGGCGCGCACGGTGAAATCGGTGAGTAAAGCCGGTGCGGCAGGACTGCACATTGAAGATCAGGTTGGGGCGAAACGCTGCGGCCATCGCCCGAATAAAGAGATTGTCTCAACCGAAGAGATGGTCGATCGCATTAAAGCCGCCGTGGATGCCCGTACCGACCCGGACTTTGTGATTATGGCGCGCACTGACGCGCTGGCGGTGGAGGGGCTGGAGGCGGCCATAGAACGCGCCCGCGCGTATATCGAAGCCGGGGCCGACATGCTGTTCCCGGAAGCCATCACTGAGCTTTCGATGTATCGCCAGTTTGCCGATGCGGTGCAGGTGCCGATCCTTGCCAACATCACCGAATTCGGTGCGACGCCGCTGTTCACCACCGACGAACTGCGCAGCGCGCACGTGGCGATGGCGCTTTATCCGCTGTCGGCGTTTCGCGCCATGAACCGCGCCGCGGAACAGGTCTACAACGTACTGCGTCAGGAAGGCACGCAGAAGAGCGTTATCGACATCATGCAGACCCGCAGCGAACTCTACGAAAGCATCAACTACTACCAGTTTGAAGAGAAACTCGACGCCCTGTTTGCCAGCAAACGCGGCAAGTAATCGGTTTTACCCTACACATCCATAATAAGACGAGGCCAGTATGAGCGAAGCGACCATTTTGCAAAACACGACTGCCACAAAACCGAAAAAATCCGTGGCGCTCTCCGGTGTGCCTGCCGGGAATACCGCACTCTGTTCCGTGGGCAAGAGCGGCAACGATCTGCACTATCGCGGCTATGACATTCTCGACCTCGCGAAGCACTGCGAGTTTGAAGAGGTGGCGTATCTGCTGATTCACGGCAAACTGCCCAATCGCGATGAGTTGCACGCGTATAAGACGCGGCTGAAAGCGCTGCGCGGCTTGCCCGCCAACGTGCGCATCGTGCTGGAATCGCTGCCGGCGGCGTCGCACCCCATGGATGTGCTGCGCACCGGCGTCTCTGCGCTGGGCTGTACATTGCCAGAGAAAGAGGAACACTCGGTTTCCGGGGCGCGCGATATCGCGGACAAGCTGCTGGCGTCTCTCGGCTCCATTCTTCTCTACTGGTATCACTACAGCCACAACGGCGAGCGTATTCAGCCGGAAACCGATGACGACTCCATCGGCGGCCATTTTTTGCACCTGCTGCACGGCCATAAACCGCCGCAAAGCCAGGTGAAGGCGATGCACGCGTCGCTGATTCTCTACGCCGAACATGAGTTTAATGCCTCAACGTTCGCCTCGCGGGTGATTGCCGGAACCGGTTCGGATATCTATTCCGCCATTATCGGCGGGATTGGCGCGCTGCGCGGGCCGAAGCATGGCGGGGCCAATGAAGTCTCGCTCGATATTCAGCAACGCTATGAAACGCCGGATGAAGCCGAGCAGGATATTCGCCGCCGTATCGACAACAAAGAAGTGGTTATCGGCTTTGGCCACCCGGTGTATACGATTTCCGACCCGCGCCATCAGGTGATCAAAACCATCGCCCATCAGCTTTCCCGTGAAGCGGGTTCCATGAAGATGTATGACATCGCCGACCGCCTCGAAACGGTGATGTGGGAAACCAAGAAGATGTTCCCCAACCTCGACTGGTTCTCGGCGGTCTCCTACAACATGATGGGCGTCCCCACCGCAATGTTCACGCCGCTGTTTGTGATGGCGCGCGTGACGGGCTGGTCGGCCCATGTCATTGAACAGCGCCAGGACAATAAAATCATCCGCCCGTCCGCCAACTATACCGGGCCGGAAGATAAACCTTTTGTCGCGCTGGAAAATCGCCAGTAATTTATCTGCTTACCTCTGACAATAACGAAAACAGGAACACAAACATGTCTCAGCTGATTACCAATCTTCGTGCGGAATTCGATCAGGAAATCGTCGATATCGTGGATTACGTGATGAATTACCAGATTGATTCCACCGTGGCGTGGAACACTGCGCATTATTGCCTGCTCGATACGTTGGGCTGCGGGCTGGAAGCGCTGGAATATCCGGCGTGTAAAAAACTGATGGGGCCGATTGTGCCGGGAACGGTCGTGCCCAACGGCGCAAAAGTGCCGGGTACGCAGTTCCAGCTCGACCCGGTGCAGGCGGCATTCAATATTGGCGCGATGATCCGCTGGCTGGATTTCAACGATACCTGGCTGGCGGCAGAGTGGGGGCATCCGTCCGACAACCTTGGCGGTATTCTGGCGGTGGCCGACTGGCTGTCGCGCAATGCGGTGGCGGCGGGTAAAGCGCCGCTCACCATGCAGGCCGTGTTGGCAGGCATGATTAAAGCACATGAAATTCAGGGCTGCATCGCGCTGGAAAACGCCTTCAATAAAGTCGGGTTAGACCATGTGCTACTGGTGAAAGTGGCCTCGACGGCGGTGGTGGCTGAAATGCTCGGCCTGAGTCGCGACGAAATTCTCAATGCCGTTTCTTTGGCGTGGGTTGACGGGCAGTCGCTGCGAACCTATCGCCATGCCCCCAATACCGGCACACGTAAATCCTGGGCTGCGGGTGACGCCACATCGCGCGCGGTGCGGCTGGCACTGATGGCGCAGACCGGTGAAATGGGCTATCCCTCAGCGTTAACCGCCAAAACCTGGGGCTTCTACGATGTCTCTTTCAGGGGCGAGGCGTTCCGCTTCCAGCGCCCGTATGGCAGCTATGTGATGGAGAACGTGCTGTTTAAAATCTCCTTCCCGGCGGAATTCCACTCGCAGACGGCGGTTGAAGCCGCGATGACGTTACATCAAAAAATGGTCACTGCGGGGAAAACGGCGGCGGATATTGAGCGCGTGAGTATCCGCACGCATGAAGCCTGTATTCGCATTATCGACAAAAAAGGGCCGCTCACCAACCCGGCCGACCGCGATCACTGCATTCAGTATATGGTCGCCATCCCGCTGCTATTTGGCCGCCTGACGGCAGCAGACTATGAAGAGAATATCGCCTGCGACCCGCGCATTGATATTCTGCGCGCCAAAACTCATTGCCATGAAGACCCGGCATTTACCCGCGATTATCACGACCCGCAAAAACGCTCAATTGCCAATGCCTTAACCGTCGAATTTTCGGACGGTAGCCGCTTTGAGGAAGTGGTGGTGGAGTACCCGATTGGTCATGCCCGTCGCCGCGAAGAAGGGATCCCGCTGCTGATTGAGAAATTTAAAACCAACCTGGCGCGCCAGTTCCCGGCGCGTCAGCAGCACCGCATTCTTGAGGCCTCGCTGGACAGACAGCGCCTGGAGCAGATGCCGGTAAACGCGTTCCTTGATCTGTTCGTCATCTGATCCGTTCAGAAGGAGACTTCTATGTCTTATGAGACGTTTTATCAGCGGTCGATTAACGACCCGGAGGCATTCTGGGCCGAGCAGGCCCGGCGTATCGACTGGCAGACGCCGTTTACGCGCACGCTCAACTATGACAATCCGCCGTTTGCCCGCTGGTTTTGCGGCGGCACGACCAACTTATGCCATAACGCGATCGATCGCTGGCTACCTTCGCAGCCGGAAGCGCTGGCGCTGATTGCCGTGTCGGCGGAAACCGGCGAGGAGCGAACATTTACCTTTCGCGAACTGCACGCCGAGGTGAATCGCACGGCGGCGATGCTGCAAACGCTTGGCGTCTCGCGCGGCGACCGGGTGCTGGTGTATATGCCGATGATCGCCGAAGCGCATATTACGCTGCTGGCCTGCGCCCGCATTGGCGCGATCCACTCGGTGGTGTTTGGCGGTTTCGCCTCGCACAGCCTGGCGGCGCGGATTGATGATGCGCGCCCGGTGCTGATTGTCTCTGCGGATGGCGGATCGCGCGCAGGGAAAGTGATCCCCTACAAAAAGCTGCTTGATGATGCGATTTCTCTTTCCGAACATCCGCCGCAACGGGTGCTGCTGGTTGACCGTGGGCTGGCGCCGATGCAGCGCGTGGCTGAACGTGATGCCGATTACGCGACGCTGCGTGAGCAGCATCTTGATGCCCAGGTGCCGGTTGTCTGGCTGGAGGCGAGTGAAACCTCCTGCATTCTTTATACCTCTGGCACGACGGGTAAACCGAAAGGCGTTCAGCGCGATGTCGGCGGTTATGCCGTGGCGCTGGCGACGACGAAGGCGACGATTTTTGGCGGTAAAGCGGGCGGTGTGTTCTTCTGCACTTCCGATATCGGCTGGGTGGTGGGACATTCGTATATCGTCTATGCGCCGCTGCTGGCAGGCATGGCGACGGTGGTTTTTGAAGGTACGCCAACCTGGCCGGATTGCAGCGTCTGGTGGAAGATCGTTGAAAAATATCAGGTTAGCCGGATGTTCTCCGCGCCGACCGCCATTCGCGTGCTGAAGAAATTCCCCACTGCGCAAATACGCAATCATGATATTTCATCGCTGGAAGTACTGTATCTCGCCGGAGAACCGCTGGATGAACCGACCGCCAGTTGGGTGACAGAAACGCTGGGCATCCCGGTCATCGATAACTACTGGCAGACTGAATCCGGCTGGCCGATTATGGCTATCGCCCGCGCGTTGAGCGATCGCCCGACACGCCTCGGCAGCCCTGGCGTGCCGATGTTTGGCTATCACGTCAAACTGCTCAATGAACATACCGGTCAGGAATGCGGGGCGAATGAAAAGGGCATGGTGGTGATTGAAGGGCCGCTACCGCCGGGCTGCATTCAGACCATCTGGGGCAATGATGAGCGTTTCGTCAATACCTACTGGTCTCTGTTCGACCGCCCGGTCTACGCGACCTTTGACTGGGGCATTCGGGATGACGACGGCTATTACTTTATCCTTGGGCGCACGGACGACGTGATCAACATCGCCGGGCATCGACTAGGCACGCGCGAGATTGAAGAGAGCATCTCCGGCTACGGTAACGTCGCGGAAGTGGCGGTGGTCGGCGTGAAGGATGCGGTGAAAGGGCAGGTAGCCGTGGCGTTTGTTATCCCCAAACAGGGCGACAGCCTGCTGCTGCGTGATGTGGCGCAGGAAGAAGAGCAGGCTATCCAGCACCGGGTGGATGACCAGATTGGTCACTTCGGGCGACCGGTGCGGATTTACTTTGTCTCACAACTGCCGAAAACGCGTTCCGGCAAAATGCTCAGGCGCGCGATGCAGGCGATTTGTGAGGGGAGAGATCCGGGGGATTTAACGACGATTGAGGACCCGAATGCGCTGGTGGAGATCAGGCGGGCGCTGGGGGAGTAGAACCGCTTGCTGACACTCTGTGCTTTGTTCATGCCGGATGCGGCGTAAACGCCTTATCCGGCCTACAAAATCGTGCAAATTCAATATATTGCATAAATTATGTAGGCCTGATAAGCGTAGCGCATCAGGCAATGCGCTCATTAGACCAACAGGTCTGACAAAGCACCTTATACGTTAAACAAGAAGTTCATCACATCGCCATCTTTCACGATGTAATCTTTCCCTTCTGCACGCATTTTACCGGCTTCTTTCGCGCCTTGTTCACCCTTGTAGGTGATGAAGTCTTCAAACGCGATAGTCTGGGCGCGGATGAAGCCTTTTTCGAAGTCGGTGTGGATTTTACCGGCGGCCTGCGGTGCGGTCGCGCCGACAGGGATGGTCCATGCGCGTACTTCTTTCACGCCCGCGGTGAAGTAGGTTTGCAGATTCAGCAGAGAATAACCCGCGCGGATCACGCGGTTCAGTCCCGGTTCTTCGAGGCCCAGTTCCTGCATGAATTCGTCACGCTCTTCGTCGTCGAGTTCAGCGATATCAGATTCAACGGCAGCGCACACCGGAACCACTACAGAACCTTCGGCAGCGGCGATTTCGCGCACTTTGTCCAGGTATGGGTTGTTCTCGAAACCGTCTTCATTGACGTTAGCGATATACATGGTTGGCTTCAGGGTCAGGAAGCTCAGGTAGCGGATGGCGGCCTTGTCTTCTTCAGAGAGATCCAGTGCGCGCAGCATACCGGCGTTTTCCAGCTGCGGCAGGCATTTTTCCAGTGCAGCCAGTTCCGCTTTCGCGTCTTTATCACCGCCTTTGGCTTTCTTCTGCACGCGGTGGATAGCGCGTTCGCAGGTATCAAGGTCAGAGAGCGCCAGTTCGGTGTTGATGACGTCGATATCTTCTGCCGGATCAACTTTGCCAGAAACGTGGATGATATTGTCGTTTTCGAAGCAGCGAACGACGTGGCCAATGGCTTCGGTTTCGCGGATGTTGGTCAGGAACTGGTTACCCAGACCTTCACCTTTGGACGCGCCTTTTACCAGGCCTGCGATGTCCACGAATTCCATGGTTGTTGGCAGGATGCGCTGCGGTTTAACGATTTCAGCCAGCTGGTCCAGACGCGGGTCGGGCATGGGTACAACACCGGTGTTCGGCTCAATGGTACAGAACGGGAAGTTCGCCGCTTCAATACCTGCTTTCGTGAGCGCATTGAACAGGGTGGATTTGCCCACGTTAGGCAAACCAACGATACCGCATTTAAATCCCATGTTTAAATCACCTTAATCTTTTGATAATCAACCTGTTAGCGATAACAGGTATCAGAAAAGTAAATAACTCTGCCTATTATACACGGCATGCGGCAAAAATGCCGCAGTTCAACGGTTATTGCGCCTTAAAGGCGTGCAAACGGTTGGTGGCTTTGGTTAAGCCATCCTTCAGCCAGATCTCCGTACAGCGCACCGCTTCGTCTACCGCATCGTCGATCAGCTTCTGTTCAGATGCCTGCGGTTTGCCGAGAACAAAACCGACAACTTTGTTTTTATCGCCCGGATGACCGATTCCGATGCGTAAGCGATGAAAATTGGGGTTATTGCCCAGTTTGCTGATGATGTCTTTCAGCCCGTTATGGCCGCCATGACCACCGCCAAGCTTAAACTTTGCGACACCTGGTGGTAAGTCGAGCTCATCGTGCGCCACCAGAATTTCATCCGGATTAATACGATAGAACGTCGCCAGCGCGGCAACCGCTTTACCACTCAGGTTCATGAAAGTGGTTGGCACCAACAGGCGCACATCCTCACCCGCCAGATTAATGCGCGAGGTGTAGCCAAAAAATTTACTTTCTTCTTTCAGCGGCGCACGGGCGCGCTCCGCCAGCAAATCGACATACCAGGCACCCGCGTTATGGCGCGTCGCAGCATACTCTGCGCCGGGGTTAGCCAGGCCGACAATCAGTTTAATCGTCACGTTATTATTCCTGAACAGGTCGTATTTCTGGCGCGTAGTTTACGTGGTGATCGCGCGCTTGACAAAAATAAGCGCCCAAAGGGGCAAAAACCGAATAGTTCATTCGGGTGACCATTCGGACTTGATGTAATTCAGTAACTTAAATGTAAAGTTTTGTTGCGTTAATGTTCGTAATTGCGATCGCCATCGCACTAATTGCCAAAAGTGGTGTCTATACTTTACACACAAGGAGAAGGGATATTTCCCTTAAGCCCAAAAGCTCGGAGGTGACATATGAAACGTAAAAACGCTTCGTTACTCGGTAATGTGCTCATGGGTCTGGGCCTGGTCGTAATGGTGGTCGGTGTCGGCTATTCTATTTTAAACCAGTTGCCACAGTTCAATTTGCCACAGTTTTTCGCGCACGGTGCGGTGTTAAGCATCTTTATCGGCGCAATCCTCTGGCTTGCCGGGGCGCGTGTCGGCGGACACGAACAGGTCTGCGACAGATACTGGTGGGTACGCCACTATGATAAACGTTGTCGCCGCGACAAACGCACCAGTCACTGATATCTGATGAAAAAAATGGCTCCCGAAGGAGCCATTTTGCTATTTGATATCGGCCAGCGCCGCTTCTTTATTCGGGAAGAAGGTCAGGCGACCAGGAATTGGTTTGATTCCGGCGCGTGCCATCGTACGCAGCGGCTGGAATTCCATGTTCGACACCCGCAGTTCGCATCCTTCCGGTAGCTTACGCACAAAGCGCTGGAACGCATCCAGCCCGCCTGCATCCAGCACCGGCACCGCATCCCACTTCAGCACGATGATACGCTTGCCCTCGATACGTGACTCAAGGTCAGTGAACAAATTTTCGGCAGCGGCAAAGAACAGCGGGCCAATCACGCGCAGCACCAGCACGTCATCCGGTACATTAACATTGACCGGCGACAGGCGCGTCATCTGCGCGATACGGCGCATAAACAGCAGCGATGCGAGCACAATCCCCACGCTGATAGCGATAACCATGTCGAACAGCACCGTCAGCGACATACAGATGAGCATCACGATGATGTCATCTTTCGGCGCGCGGCGAAGCAGGTTAACCACTTTATGCGCTTCACTCATGTTCCATGCCACCATCAGCAGCAGGGCGGCCATCGCCGAAAGCGGCAGCCAGGAGAGCAGCGGCGCGAGGATTAGCAGCGCCAGAATAACCAGGATCGCGTGGATCACCGCAGAAACCGGTGAGGTCGCCCCGGCACGCACGTTGGCGGCGGAACGGGCGATGGCAGCGGTCGCGGTGATGCCGCCAAAGAACGGCGCGGCAATATTCCCCAGCCCCTGACCAATCAGCTCACTGTTGGCTTTGTGTTTGGTGCCGGTCATGCCGTCCAGCACCACGGCGCAGAGCAGCGACTCAATCGCCCCCAGCATTGCCATCGAGAACGCGGCGGGTAGCAGGGCGCGCACCGATGCCCAGCTCAGCGTGAAGTCGGAACCTGGCATATCCCACGGTAACACCAGTTGTGGCAGCAGCTGCGGGATACCGTTGCCCTGAGAGCCATCCGCCAGCACGTAGTGGAACTGGGAACCAATGGTGGCGACGTGACCGCCCAGCATATTGACGATAAACATCACCACGCAGCCTGCAATCAGCGCGGGCAGGTGGCCCGGCAGGCGAATACCGAGGCGAGGCCAGAAAATAAGCGTGCCGAGGGTGACGATACCAATCGCAGCATCGCCCATATTGATGGTCGGCAGCGCCATCACCAGCGCCCCGACTTTTTGCAGATAATGTTCCGGCACGTGCGTCAGTTGCAGGCCAAGGAAGTCTTTAATCTGCATCGTCCCGATGGTGATACCAATACCGGAGGTAAAGCCCAGCGTGACGGAGAGGGGAATGTATTCAATTAAGCGGCCAAAACGCGCAAGGCCAAAAAGAATCAAAAATACCCCGGACATCAACGTGGCGACCAGCAACCCGGCAAGGCCAAACTGTTGTGATACAGGGTAAAGAATGACGACAAAGGCGGCCGTCGGCCCGGAGACGCTAAAGCGTGAGCCTCCGGTCAGGGCAATAACAATCCCCGCAACGGCAGACGTATACAGACCATACTGCGGAGCGACGCCGCTGCCGATCGCCAGCGCCATCGCCAGCGGGATAGCAATAATACCGACAGTGATCCCGGCGATAACATCTCGAGTAAAGCGGGATACGGTGTACTTCTCTTTCCAGCACGCATCGATGAGAGCGCGGAAAGGCATCACCTGTGAGGAGAAGATTTTATTCACAATAATGTTTCATCCGTGAGCGCATCATCTGTCATGTGAATGGCAGGTGAAGGAGGCATAGGTCATACAAATAGTTACTATAGACAAAAAAACCCGCCGCAGCGGGTTTTTTAACCAGGTCCGATTAATGCTCGAACATGGCAGAAATGGATTCTTCGTTGCTGATACGACGAATCGCTTCGGCCAACATCCCGGACAGCGTCAGTGTACGAACGTTAGGCAGCGCTTTGATTTCATCCGACAGCGGGATGGTATCGCAGACGACGACTTCGTCGATAACTGAGTTGCGCAGGTTGTTTACCGCATTGCCAGAGAAGATCGGGTGGGTTGCGTAAGCGAATACGCGTTTTGCACCACGTTCTTTCAGGGCTTCAGCTGCTTTGCACAGAGTGCCGCCGGTATCGATCATGTCGTCAACCAGAACGCAGTCACGGCCAGCAACGTCACCGATGATGTGCATCACCTGAGAAACGTTCGCACGCGGGCGACGTTTGTCGATGATAGCCATGTCGGTATCGTTAAGCAGTTTTGCGATGGCACGAGCACGAACAACGCCGCCGATATCCGGGGAAACCACAATCGGGTTGTCCAGATTCAGTTGCAGCATATCTTCGAGCAGGATTGGGCTACCGAATACGTTATCTACCGGTACGTCGAAGAAGCCCTGAATCTGTTCAGCATGCAGGTCAACGGTCAGTACGCGGTCAACGCCGACGCTGGACAGGAAGTCAGCGACAACTTTTGCCGTGATTGGTACACGCGCGGAACGCACGCGGCGGTCCTGACGGGCATAGCCAAAGTAAGGGATAACGGCTGTGATACGGCCTGCGGAAGCACGACGCAGAGCATCAACCATAACAACCAATTCCATCAGGTTGTCGTTGGTGGGAGCACAAGTGGACTGGATGATGAAAATATCACCACCGCGTACATTTTCGTTAATTTGTACGCTGACTTCACCATCGCTAAAACGACCGACAGCGGCGTCGCCAAGAGAAGTGTACAGGCGGTTGGCAATACGTTGTGCTAGTTCCGGGGTGGCGTTACCAGCAAAAAGCTTCATATCAGGCACGAGAAGAACCTCAGGCATGCGTCCATTGGTGGAAAGAATCAGCCAAAAACTGTGCGGGCCAGGCTATATTCTTCCCAGGCGGTGTATTAAAGAGCGCGATGCAACGTCTGGAACAGGGTGACGTTGTCACCGAAACTCAGCTTGCCCGGCTAAAGCATGGATTGATGGAGTGGAGAAAGGTTGACACCCTTAGCCACAAAGCCATTAAACCATTCCGGGGCTTGCTCCAGCACCTGACGAGCAGCGAGTTCTGTGTCAAATTCAGCAAAAACACAGGCCCCTGTTCCAGTCAGGCGCGACGGCGCGTATTCTAACAGCCAGGAAAGCACCTCATCAACCTCGCGAAAACGTTTTCTTGCGATAACCTCGCAATCATTGCCAAATTCACATTTTAATAACGTGTCTATTGACCTTTTTGGCGTATTCCGGGGCAATTCTGGATCGTTAAAAATCATCGGCGTGGGAATGCTAACGCCAGGATGAACAACCAGGTACCATTTTTCAGCTACATCAATCGGCGTGAGCTGCTCGCCAACACCTTCGGCAAAGGCGGCGTGGCCGCGAACGAAGACCGGCACATCGGCGCCCAGCGTTAAGCCAATCGCGGCCAGCTCATCTTCCGATAAACCACACTGCCAGAGATGATTCAACGCCACCAGCACCGTGGCGGCGTTAGAAGAACCACCGCCGAGACCACCGCCCATCGGCAGCCGCTTTTCGATACTGATATCGGCACCGCTGCCTTCTGCCAGACGGTGCGTTTGCGCCGCGGTTTTCATCAGCAGACGCGCAGCACGTACGATCAAATTCTCTTCGTCCGGCACGCCCTTAAGCGGCGTTAGCAGGCGTAGTTGCCCATCCTGACGCGGTTCGATGGTTAAGGTATCGCCGTAGTCGAGAAACTGAAACAACGTCTGCAACTCATGATAACCGTCGGCACGTTGCCCGGTGATATATAAGAACAGGTTCAGCTTTGCGGGAGAGGGCCAACGGGTCATCATTTCACGATCCAGTTATCCATTTTCAGCTTGATACGCTGGGAACCTTCGGTCAGTTCCATATTCGCAGGTAGCGCCGGTTTCTGGTCGTTATAGCCGCCGTACACCACTTTCCAGGTTTTGCCGTTTTGCGTGTAATTCACTTCGCGCAGACGGTATTGATCGTCGAGTTTGTAATCGGTCGCGTCGCCTGGCAGGCCTAAAATCCACTGACGCAGGCTGTTAAGCGGAATCGGCATACCGGTGAGCTTGCCAATCATCTCTTCGCCGTCCACGTCGGTGTAGGTTTTACCCTGATTATCGACTAACTGCGCCGAGCCTGGCTGCGCGGTGAGCGACAGTTCGGTACTGCCCAGCGGGTTAGTCAGCAGCAGTCGGTAATGATCCTGACCGGTCTGCTGCCAGAAGAAGCGTGCATAAACTTTTTGTTCATCAGAGAGATATGCGAATGCGCCGCGGGTTTGATACTGGTTCAGCTTGCGGATTTCCTGCTGATGCTCACGCCACTGTGGCGAGTCCGGGCTTTTCCCCGGCCCTTGCGGTGGCGTGGTCACACAGGCGGTTAGAACGAGGCTTGCCAGCGGCAGCAGACGAATCAGGCGAAAGTCAGACAGGGTCATGATAATGACAATCCTTGCGATAGGTAGCAGTTATAACCCTTAATGCTAGCGTCGCGGCGAAGCAGCGTCTACGCTCAAGTTGTCTTAAATCATTAAATTATCTTGGCTATCCGTTTGTACACAAGGTGAGCGACGGCACTACCCCAAAAGGGGAGCGTCTCTTTTATTGATCTCGCGCATCCTGTATGATGCGCTCAGACTAACCTTATCAACGCTGGTACTACTCCCGCAACATGACCCTTTTAGCTCTTGGCATCAACCACAAAACAGCCCCGGTAGCGCTGCGAGAACGCGTTTCGTTTTCGCCGGATACGCTTGACCAGGCGCTGCAGAGCCTGCTGGCTCAGCCAATGGTGCAGGGGGGCGTGGTGTTGTCGACCTGTAACCGCACCGAGCTATACCTGAGTGTGGAAGAACAGGACAACCTTCACGACGCCATCGTGCGCTGGTTATGCGACTACCATCAGTTGAACGAAACCGAGCTGCGTGAAAGCCTGTACTGGCATCAGGATAACGATGCTGTCAGCCACCTTATGCGCGTGGCCAGCGGCCTCGATTCGCTGGTGCTGGGCGAGCCGCAAATTCTCGGACAGGTTAAGAAAGCCTTCGCGGATTCCGCGCAGGGGCATCTGCATGCCAGCGAACTGGAGCGCATGTTCCAGAAATCGTTCTCGGTCGCCAAACGTGTGCGCACCGAAACCGATATCGGCGCCAGCGCGGTGTCTGTGGCGTTTGCGGCCTGTACGCTGGCGCGACAAATTTTCGAATCACTTTCCACCGTTACCGTGCTGCTGGTCGGCGCAGGCGAAACCATTGAACTGGTGGCGCGTCATCTGCGTGAGCATCACGTCAAGAAAATGCTGATTGCCAACCGTACCCGCGAACGTGCGCAGGTGCTGGCGCAGGAAGTGGGTGCGGAAGTGATTGCCTTAAGCGATGTGGATGAGCGCTTAAAAGAAGCGGATATCATCATCAGTTCTACCGCCAGCCCGCTGCCGATTATCGGTAAAGGGATGGTCGAACGCGCGTTAAAAGCCCGCCGTAATCAGCCGATGCTGCTGGTGGATATCGCCGTACCGCGTGACGTCGAGCCCGAAGTGGGCAAACTGGCGAACGCCTATCTGTACAGCGTGGATGATTTGCAAAACATCATTCAGCACAACCTTGCCCAGCGCAAAGCCGCTGCGGTGCAGGCTGAAACCATTGTTGAGCAGGAAACCAGCGAATTCATGGCCTGGCTGCGCGCGCAAAGCGCCAGCGATGTCATTCGCGAATACCGTTCACAGGCCGAAATGGCGCGTGAAGAGCTCACCGCAAAAGCGCTTGCCGCGCTGGAGCAGGGCGGCGACGCCCAGGCAATTTTGCAGGACCTGTCGCGTAAGCTGACCAACCGCCTGATCCACGCCCCAACCAAATCTCTTCAGCAGGCCGCCCGTGACGGGGATGACGAACGCCTGCATATTCTGCGCAACAGCCTCGGGCTGGAGTAGCACAACTCTTTCTATTACAAGGTGCATTTACGCCAATGAAGCCTTCTATTGTTGCCAAACTGGAAGCTCTGTATGAGCGCCATGAAGAAGTTCAGGCGCTGCTGGGCGATGCGGAGACCATCGCCGATCAGGAGCGATTCCGGGCGCTGTCGCGCGAGTACGCGCAGCTGAGCGACGTTTCACGCTGTTACACTGACTGGCGTCAGGTTCAGGACGATATCGAAACTGCCCAGATGATGCTGGACGACCCGGAAATGCGCGAAATGGCGCAGGAAGAATTACAGGACGCCAAAGCGCGGGAAGAAGAGCTGGAACAACAGCTTCAGGTTCTGTTGTTGCCGCGCGACCCGGATGACGAGCGTAACGCCTATGTTGAAGTACGCGCCGGTACTGGCGGCGACGAAGCTGCGCTGTTTGCGGGTGATCTCTTCCGGATGTACAGCCGCTATGCAGAAGCGCGCCGCTGGCGTGTGGAAATCATGAGCGCCAACGAAGGCGAGCATGGCGGGTTCAAAGAAGTGATCGCCAAAATCAGCGGTGAAGGCGTGTATGGCCGTCTGAAATTTGAATCCGGCGGGCACCGCGTGCAGCGCGTTCCGGCAACGGAATCGCAGGGGCGTATCCATACTTCGGCGTGTACCGTTGCGGTGATGCCGGAGCTACCGGAAGCCGAGCTGCCCGATATCAACCCGTCAGAGTTGCGTATCGATACTTTCCGTTCCTCAGGCGCGGGCGGTCAGCACGTTAACACCACCGACTCGGCAATCCGTATTACCCACTTGCCAACCGGTATTGTGGTGGAGTGTCAGGACGAACGTTCGCAGCACAAAAACAAAGCCAAAGCGCTGTCCGTGCTGGGTTCGCGTATTCGTGCCGCTGAAATGGCCAAACGCCAGCAGGTGGAAGCGTCCACGCGTCGCAACCTGCTGGGTACGGGCGATCGTAGCGACCGTAACCGTACCTATAACTTCCCCCAGGGGCGCGTGACCGATCACCGCATCAACCTGACGCTCTACCGTCTGGATGAAGTGATGGAAGGTAAGCTGGATATGCTGATCGAACCTATCGTTCAGGAATATCAGGCCGACCAGCTCGCGGCACTGTCTGACCAGGAATGATGACTTACCAACAGTGGCTGAAACAGGCAATTGAACGGCTGCGGGAGAGCGAAAGCCCGCGCCGTGATGCCGAGATCCTGCTCGGGCACGTCATCGGCAAAACGCGAACGTTTATCATGGCGTTTGACGAAACGGTATTAACGCCCGCCGAACTGGCGCCCCTTGATACGCTGCTGACGCGCCGCGAGCGCGGTGAACCGATAGCGCATCTAGTGGGCATGCGCGAATTCTGGTCGCTGCCGCTGACGGTGTCTCCCGTCACCCTGATCCCTCGCCCGGACACCGAATGTCTGGTCGAACAGGCATTAGCACGCTTGTCCGCACAACCCTGCGAGATCCTCGATTTAGGCACCGGTACCGGCGCGATAGCCCTGGCCATCGCCAGCGAAAGACCGGATTGCCGCGTGACGGCTGTCGATTTTATCGCGGATGCCGTCGCGCTGGCGCAGCAGAACGCGCAAACGCTGGGCATAGACAACGTTACCCTTTTGCAAAGTGATTGGTTCAGCGCGCTGGCCGGACGGAAGTTCGCGATGATCGTCAGTAATCCTCCTTATATTGATGAACAGGATCCGCATCTCTCTCTGGGTGACGTCCGCTTCGAGCCAAAAACGGCGCTGGTTGCTGCCGATGAAGGGCTTGCCGATCTCGCGCATATTATCCGTGAAGGCCGACAGGCGTTGTTGCCGGGCGGCGTCATGCTGCTGGAACACGGCTGGACGCAGGGGGACGCGGTTCGTCAGCTGTTTACCGGCGCGGGCTATGTTCAGGCGCAAACCTGCAAAGATTACGGCGGCAACGATCGTCTGACGCTCGCTATCTGGCCGGGAGCTGCACAATGAGCCTGTTTAGCGTCATTCTGCCGGTACACGTTGCCAGTGCTATTTTTTCGGTCTCCCTTTTTGCGCTACGCTACTGGTGGACGTGGAATAATGATTCACGTCTGAAATTGCGTTGGGTGCGTGTATTACCGCACACTATAGATAGCGTGCTGCTGCTTAGCGGTATCACGCTGATGGTAATCGCTCATGTTTATCCATTCACCCCACAAGGTACGTGGCTGACGGAGAAACTGTTTGGCGTTATCATCTACATCGTTTTGGGTTTTGTTGCGCTCGGACGTCGCTGTCCGCGCAGTCAGCAGCGAGGCTTTATTGCCTTTCTACTGGGGCTGGTGGTGTTGTGCATCATCGTTAAACTCGCCATCACTAAAGTTCCGTTGTTGGGGTAAGGTATGAAGTCATTGGCTGATTTTGAATTTAATAAAGCGCCGCTGTGCGAAGGCATGGTCCTGGTGTCAGAGTTAATCCGTGATGATTTCCCGACACAGCGCGTAAATGAACAACTGGAGTGCCTGCTGGCGCTGGCGCAGGAGGAGATCAGCCCCTCCTGGACGCTGACCCGGCAGATGGAACGCCTGATTGAACTCTTCTACCACGAATGGCATTTCAGCGATTCAAAAGGCGTTTACCGTCTTTCGGACGCGCTATGGCTGGATCAGGTACTGAAAAATCGCCAGGGCAGCGCCGTGTCGCTTGGCGCGATTATGCTTTGGCTCGCCGAACGTCTTTCGATTCCCGTGGTGCCGGTGATTTTCCCGACGCAGTTGCTGTTGCGTGCGGATGTCGACAACGAAGAGTTGTGGCTTATCAATCCGTTTAATGGCGATACGCTGGATGAACACACGCTGGAAGTGTGGCTGAAAGGCAATATCAGCCCGATGGCGGAGCTGTTTAATGAAGATCTCGACGAAGCGGATAACGCAGAAGTGATCCGCAAACTGCTCGATACCCTGAAATCGGCATTAATGGAAGAACAGCAGATGGAACTGGCGCTGCGTACCAGTGAAGCGCTGTTACAGTTTAACCCGGAAGATCCGTATGAAATTCGCGATCGCGGGCTTATCTATGCTCAGCTTGAATGCGAGCATATTGCATTGAATGACCTGAGTTATTTTGTCGAACAGTGCCCGGAAGATCCGATTAGCGAGATGATTCGCGCGCAGATAAACACTATCGCGCAGAAACAAATTACCCTTCACTAAAATCCAGGGATTCCGGTTATACTCGCGGGCAATTATGTGACGTCATTATTGGCAGGACTGCCTGGACGCATCCCGAGATAACTGGAGTATTTACCCTAATAAGGCGATCTTATGAAACAGAAAGTGGTCAGTATTGGTGATATCAACGTAGCAAACGACCTGCCGTTCGTGCTGTTTGGCGGCATGAACGTGCTGGAATCGCGCGACCTGGCAATGCGCATCTGTGAACACTACGTTACCGTTACCCAGAAACTGGGTATCCCTTACGTCTTCAAAGCGTCGTTTGATAAAGCTAACCGTTCCTCCATTCACTCTTACCGTGGCCCGGGCCTGGAAGAGGGGATGAAAATCTTCCAGGAACTGAAACAGACCTTCGGCGTAAAAATCATTACCGACGTGCACGAAGCCAGCCAGGCGCAGCCGGTTGCCGACGTGGTGGATGTGATTCAGCTGCCTGCATTCCTCGCTCGCCAGACCGATCTGGTGGAAGCGATGGCGAAAACGGGTGCGGTCATCAACGTCAAAAAACCGCAGTTCGTAAGCCCTGGCCAGATGGGCAACATCGTCGATAAGTTCATCGAAGGCGGTAACGACAAAGTGATCCTCTGCGATCGCGGCGCGAACTTCGGTTACGACAACCTGGTCGTCGATATGCTGGGCTTTGGCGTGATGAAAAAAGCGTCCAATAACTCTCCGGTTATTTTCGACGTTACCCATGCGCTGCAGTGCCGCGACCCGTTTGGCGCAGCCTCTGGCGGTCGCCGTGCGCAGGTTGCTGAACTGGCGCGCGCCGGTATGGCGGTCGGTATCGCCGGTCTGTTTATCGAAGCGCATCCGGATCCGGACCACGCTCGCTGCGACGGCCCGTCCGCGCTGCCGCTGGATAAACTGGAACCTTTCCTGAAGCAGATGAAAGCGATCGACGACCTGGTGAAAGGGTTCGACGAGCTGGATACCAGCAAGTAATCACGCTGAACTGCCTTTTTATCGAAGCCTTACCGTTGTGCGGTAAGGCTTTTTTGTTTCTGGAGAGTCCAAAATAGGCCGCAGGCTCTTACCCCTGCGGCCTGTTTCGGGCGCATGTTGTCATCACGACAGCCAGACGCCCGCCTTCACGTTACTTCCTGTTACGCCACCAGCCGACAATCGCTGCGGTGATAATACCCGCAAGGATTGGGGCTGCCAGGTCGTGCCAGAACATCACGCTAAACTGCACGAGCGTCATATAGCCGCCTATTGTCATGACAACGTTTCGCGGCTATTCTTGAATTGCTTAGGTTCAAGGTAGCCCCCGTTATGTTGTCAGGTTTATGCCTTACAACGTGCGGGGGTTTTCTCTTTCCAGCAACCAACGCCGCCGGGGATCAAGCCCCCGCAACATTGCGCCTCACCGGAAGATTCCGGCTTGGTGCGGATTCTACGTTTTCGGCCTTATTCATTTCATTCACAGAATGCGGGTGATGCGGGATGCTTTCCCGTCTTTCATCGTTTATTGCATTCGCTTCATCCTTTTTTCATACGTGCTCGCAATTTTCATTGTACTCAGACGGTTATACCTATGCTTATCGGGTGCCGAATTCCAGGCACAAAAAAGGCCGCAGGCTGTTACCCCTGCGGCCTGTTTCGGGCGCATGTTGTCATCACGACAGCCTGACGCCCGCCTTCACGTTACTTCCTGTTACACCACCAGCCGACAATCGCTGCGGTGATAATACCCGCAAGAATTGGCGCTGCCAGGTCGTGCCAGAGCATCACGCTAAACTGCACAAGCGTCATATAGCCGCCTATTGTCATGACAACGTTTCGCGGCTATTCTTGAATTGTTGTGGTTCAAGAATGGCCCCCGTAATGTTGTCAGGTTTACGCCTTACAACGTGCGGGGGTTTTCTCTTTCCAGCAACCAACGCCGCCGGGGATCAAGCCCCCGCAACATTGCGCCTCACCGGAAGACTCCGGCTTGGTGCGGATTCTACGTCGTCTGCTTTGTGCACTTCACTGGCGAAATATGTACGCTGCGTGACATCTTCCGACCTTTCGTTATCTATTGCAGCCGTTTCGGTCGCATTCTCGCTGATGCTCACAATTACGGCTGCCGACACGATTATCAGGCGAATATGGTCATCAGATAGGCGGCAAACAGCGCCAGATGCGCGGCTCCGTTCAGCACATTGGTGCGTCCGGTGGAGAACGAGATCTGGCACAGTACTAATGACGCAACCATCACAATCATTTCCGGCGCGCCGAGACCAAACATCAGCTCATTACCGGTCATCCAGGCAATCAGCGTCACGACCGGAACGGTCAGTGAAATGGTGGCCAGCACGGAACCAAAGAACAGGTTCATCGCTCGCTGCACCTGATTATTCAGTACAGCTTTCAGTGCTCCCAGGCCTTCAGGCGACAGAATTAACAGCGCCACCAGGAAACCGGTGAATGCGACAGGTGCATTCAGGGTGGTGAGCAGCGTCTCCAGCGGGTTAGCGTTCATCTTGGTGACGGCAATGACGGCAATCAGATGCACAATCAGCCAGGCGGCGTGCCAGGCGTTGCTGTGGGCGGACGGTTTACCGTGATGCGGGTCATCGTCGTCGCCATCGTCTTCATGTTCGTAAACAAACAGGCTCTGGTGCGTTTTGGTCTGAATCAGCAGGAATACGCCGTACATTGCGGCAGAAATCAGCGCCACCAGCAGAGATTGACCGATAGTGAAGTTCGCTTCAGGCAGCGCCATCGGGAATACCAGTACGATAATCGCCAGCGGGAAGAGGGCAATCAGATACTGTTTGATGCCGAACAGATTGACGTACTGCGTCGCAAATTTGCGCCCGCCCAGCAAGAGTGAGAAGCCCACCAGGCCGCCGGTCACAATCATAATGATGGAGTAGAGCGTGTCGCGCATCAGCGTTGGGGCTGCATCGCCCGTCGCCATCAGTGCGGAAATCAGGCTCACTTCCAGAATAACCACGGAAAGACTTAAGATAAGCGAACCGTAGGGTTCGCCGAGGCGGTGCGCCAGCACGTCGGCGTGGCGAACAACGCTGAATGCGCTGCTGAGAATACCGATAAGCGCGAGGATATTAATCCCGACAACGACTGGCAATGATTGACTACTTCCCCAGAAGAACAATATTGCCAGCGCAATAACCGGGAAAATGAGAGAAGTCTCCTTATGGCGGGTTTTTACCGCCTCTTGTACATGCGTCATGTCCATCTCCGTTAGTGCAGGTGTTTATAATTATATACTTAGAATATTTCTAATCGTCACAGCGTAAGTCTATAAATTAACAGATCGTGTCTTATATATAACGCTTTTTTACTAAAATTTACCCTGATTGATAACTTTTGTTTAGAGTTGTTGAAAATGATGGTTATGTAAATTAAGTCTTTAATTAACAATGCCATATGTTGTTATGGTGAGTAATAATCTGAATTCAATTTCATCTGCGGCGCAGTGAGTCATACTTATCCTGAAGCCACTAACAGGAGGACTTATGCCCTATAACAGCAAATCTGATTTACCCGATAGCGTGCAACATGTTTTGCCAGCTCACGCACAGGAGATCTACAAAGAAGCGTTTAACAGCGCGTGGCAACAATACAAAGATAAATCAGACCGTCGGGACGATGCCACCCGCGAGGAGACCGCGCATCGCGTGGCCTGGGCCGCAGTGAAGCATGAGTATGAAAAAGGGGACGATGACAAATGGCATAAAAAGAAATAGGCCAATAGCACGATTATCCTATAGCCCTTTGTCACGGTTTAATACTCTTGCCGTCAGATGCGCAATTGCATATTGTTTAATAAAGCTGGATAATATTTAAGCAATAAAAACTCAGGGAAAGGCAAATGCAAATGAGAATTTGCCTGGTTCGCTATTAGCCAAAACCAGAGGTCTGAATAATACGCACGGACGTGATGTAGTGGCGGAGGTTGAGAGTGATTACACGTGATTTCTTAATGAAGGCGGATTGTACAACAGCGTTTGGCGCTATTGAGGAATCGCTGCTCTGGTCTCCAGAGCAACGCGCGGCATCCCTGGCCGCTACGCTGGCGTGTCGGCCAGATGACGGGCCGGTGTGGATTTTCGGCTACGGCTCCCTGATGTGGAATCCGGCGCTGGAATTTACCGACTCCTGCACCGGTACGCTTGTCGGCTGGCACCGGGCATTTTGTTTGCGCCTGACCGCCGGTCGCGGGACGGCCTGCCAGCCAGGCCGCATGCTGGCGCTGAAAGAGGGTGGGCGCACCACCGGCATCGCTTACCAGTTGCCACGGGCGACGGTTGAAGATGAGCTTTCGCTGCTGTGGAAACGCGAGATGATCACCGGCTGCTATTTGCCCACCTGGTGCAAGCTGGAACTTGACGACGGGCGCACGGTTAACGCGCTGGTCTTTATTATGGATCCGCGCCACCCGCAGTACGAAGCAGACACCAGCGTACAGGTGATAGCCCCGTTAATTGCGGCAGCGAGCGGCCCGCTGGGCACCAATGCGCAGTATCTTTTCTCGCTGGATGAAGAGTTACAGAAACTCGGGATGCCTGATGAAGGGCTGAATGAATTGATTAAATACGTTCGCGGTTTGCTGGGGATCCACCCACAACCGGGGCTGGCATAAAAAACGCCCGGAAGTTTTCGGCTTCCGGGCGCTTAATCAGGCTGCAACATAGCTGATTGAGTGTTCAAGCGACTGGCTGTGGCTGTCAATCAACACATTCCAGGTACCGCTGTAAGGCACCGTAAGATAGGCGCTCTCTCTGTTTTGTACGCTCAGAATATCGCTGTTGCTGCTTTTGGCGCTCATTAAATGAATATGGCAGCGCTCTGAGCAACGTACCACGACCGTATCCCCACCAAATAACGTCAAACTTGCCTTAACCATCGCCATCTCAACCCCGAATCTTTCTGTGAATGCACTCCCTGCGACGGATATCCTGCATGTGATGTTGTTCACAAATCACTCATTGATAACACCAAATAGGGAGGGGGAAGATGATGATTTCGATCAACAAATCTGAGAACGATTCAACAAAAGTGAGAATTCTCCTGAAACCATTCAGCCTGGCGCGTGATTGACCAGATAACGCGCGCCAGCCGGGAATAATCTGCGGCAATCGCCGGTAATTTCAGTAAAGTCGACTAAATGAACCCTTAAAACGTCAACACCTTGTCAGCGGCCAGCGTCCATTGGGCCAGTTCGACCAGCGTACCAATTTCCACCCCATCAATCAGCGGCAGCGCGGTAATGCCCCGGCCATCGGTGCAGGTTTTACACAGTTTTACGGGGACGTTTTGCGCGGTGAGGATCTCCAGCATCTGCTGAATATTGTAGCCTTCCGCGGGTTTTTGCCCACGTAACCCGGCGGTGACCGCATCAGACATTAAAAACAGTTTCAGGTCGAGGTCACCCTGCTGTTCGCGCAGGGCAATGGCAAGGCGCAGGCTGTTGAACAGGGATTCACTGCCGTAGGCGGCACCGTTAGCGACGATCACAATATGTTGCATCTCTACTCCTTCAAAAAGGCACGTTTATTGCTTTGGTTAATAAAAGAGACGTTACCGGGAGGGAGCATGATCAATCGTGCTGACACGACACCCGGCGCAATCGAGTGGTTTCGTTATGCGCGCCAGGTTCAGAAAGGTAAGCTTCAACAGCTGGCGCAGCAGGGCCAACTGGTAAGCCAGTTGAGCCATCTGGTACACATGTTACAGTGCGAACGCGGCGCTTCCAACATCTGGTTATGCTCGGGTGGACGTTTATATGAACCTGAACGCCGGGCGAGTGCGGCATTGGTGGATGAGCGGGTGCGCGAATTCTTGCAACTGCTTGACCCGCAGGCGGTACCTGCCGCATCCGGGCTGTGCCAGCGCATCGCCAGCGCCGTCTGGTCTCTGGAGCAGTTGCCCGATTTGCGCCATGCCATTAATACCCAACGTGTGGATGCCGGGACCGCTACTGCTCGTTATAGTCGGGTGATACGTCATCTGCTGAGTATTATTCCCCAACTTAATGACACCATCGACAACCCTGCGCTGGTCGGGCGACTCGTGGCACTTTACAGCTTTATGCAAGGCAAAGAGCTGGTGGGGCAGGAACGTGCGCTGGGGGCGCTGGGCTTTACGCTCGGGCAGTTTAGCGACGATCTTCGCCAGCAGTTGGTAGACAGAATTGATGGTCAGCAGCCCTGCTTTGAAGGGTTTTTAAGCCTGGCAAGCCAGACATTGAGAACGTTGTTCAATGAACACGGGCAGGCGGGAATCGCGATTGAACAGTTACGTCGCATTGCCTGCACGCGCCAACCTGCCCCGGACGGCGGCGAGGCGGCGCTGCGCTGGTTTAGCCTACAAACTCAGCGTCTGGAGCAACTGCGCAGCCTCGAGGAATCGCTGATAAGCGATCTGATTGCAGAGGTCGTGGAACTGCTGCGCGACGATGATGCGCAGACGCAACACACAGCGCCGTTCGACGATCCTGCCAGCGATAACCTGCTGTTCCCCCTGGACCGGCAACTGCTACCGTTGGTACGCCAGCAGGCGCGAGAGCTGGAACAGCTCACCGGGCAACTGGCGTCGTTAAAAGAGATGCTTGAAGAGCGCAAAGTGATCGATAAAGCGAAAAGCGTGTTGATGGCGCATCAGCAAATGAATGAAGAGCAGGCATGGCACTGTCTGCGCAAAATGGCGATGGATAAAAATCAGCGCATGGTGGAAGTGGCACGCGCGCTGTTAACGGTCAGTGCACTCTGGCAGCGCGATCTTTCTGCCTGATTGCACTCTTCGCGAGCAGAGCGTGCCTGCTGAAAGTGCATTGAAGGCAGTCGCTCAGTCACGTCAGGCCGATTTCACGGTCATTTACGACCTGGCATCTGAATTGCATTATCACCTGTAAATCATCGGTAGCGGGCCAACGGCGGCCTCAAACCATCAGGATAACGGCGTCCCGCAGTGCGTAAGCACTGCCGGGCGCTTTTTTTTTACATGTGGGAGCAGCTATGGGCGATGCATTTTCACTCTCTCGACGGCGTTTATTGCAGGCCGGGGCGGCATTGGGGGGCGCGATGTTGCTGCCGGGTTTGATGCATTCGGCGTGGGCGGCGGGCTCGGACAAACCTGAACAGGAGACGGTAAGAGTGGGATTTATCCCGCTAACCGATTGCGCTCCGCTGGCAATTGCCTCGCTGAAAGGCTTTGACAAAAAGTACGGTATTACGCTGGTTCCCAGCAAAGAAGCGAGCTGGGCGGCAGTACGCGACAAACTGGTCAATGGCGAGCTGGATGCGGCGCATGTGCTTTATGGGCTGCTTTACGGGCTGGAACTGGGAATCGCCAGTAAGCCGCAGGCGATGGCAAACCTGATGACCCTCAACCGCAACGGGCAGGCCATTACGCTTTCTGCTGAGTTGCAGGAGAAAGGGGGGACTGATCTTCCTGCGCTGAAAAAGCTGATCGGTCAGAGCGCGCCGGGCGCTTATACCTTCGCCCACACCTTCCCGACCGGCACCCACGCCATGTGGCTCTATTACTGGCTGGCGAGCGGCGGTATTCATCCCTTTGACGATGTGCGCACCGTAGTGGTCCCGCCGCCGCAGATGGTGATGAACATGCGTATTGGCAACATGGTGGGCTTTTGTGTCGGCGAGCCGTGGAATGCGCGGGCGATTAATGACCGTATCGGCTTCACGGCGGCCACCACGCAGGATATCTGGCCGGAGCACCCGGAGAAAGTGCTCGGCACGCGTCGCGAGTGGGTGGAGCAAAACCCCAATACCAGTCGCGCGTTGGTCGCGGCGCTCATTGACGCCGCCCGCTGGATTGAAGCGTCAGCGGAAAACAAACGTGAAACCGCGCAGATCCTCTCGCGTCGCGGCTGGCTGAACACCAAGGAACAGTACCTCACAGGCCGCATGCTGGGTGAATACGATAACGGCATCGGTCGTCGCTGGCAGGATGCGCATCCGATGCGTTTTTACGCCGAGGGCGAAGTGACCTTCCCGTGGATCTCAGACGGGATGTGGTTCTTAACCCAATTTCGCCGCTGGGGACTCCTCAAAACGGAGCCCGATTATCGGGCCATCGCGCAACGCATTAATCGCACGGATATCTGGAAAGACGCGGCACAGGCGGTCGGCGGCATTACGCCGCCTTCCAGCCTGTTACGCAGCAGCACACTGATGGACGGAACGGTGTGGAACGGAAGCGACCCGGAAGGGTATGCCCGCAGCTTTGCCATTCAACGTAGAGGAGCCTGAGATGAAACAGACGCAAAATGTCAAACCGGCTGCCGCACCGGCTGTTCCGGGTGAAGTGATTACGCTGCCGCCGGTACAGGTGCGCCGACGCGCACCTGCTGCGGGGCGCGTGCTGCGCAATATCGCCGAACGTACCATTCCTGCGGTGTTGGGGCTGGGGTTGTTGGTGCTGGCCTGGCAACTTGCCGCCATTAACAGCAAAGGTTTCCCGACGCCGCTCAGCACGCTGGATTCCGCGCTGACGCTGTTTGCTGACCCGTTCTATAACAATGGACCAAACGATGTGGGCGTGGGCTGGAATGTGCTGGCCTCTCTTCAGCGCGTGGCGGTGGGATTTGGCCTCGCGGCGCTGGTGGGTATTCCTCTTGGCTTCCTGATTGGGCGCTTTGTCTTTTTCTCCCGCATGTTTTCGCCACTGATTGCGCTGCTGCGCCCGGTAAGTCCGCTTGCCTGGCTGCCGATTGGCCTCCTTCTGTTCCAGAAAGCGGAGCCTGCGTCCAGCTGGACCATTTTTATCTGTTCGATCTGGCCGATGGTTATTAATACCGCGGAAGGCGTGCGTCGTATTCCGCAGGACTACCTCAACGTCGCGCGCGTGTTACAGCTCTCAGAATGGACGGTAATGCGCAAGATCCTGTTCCCGGCGGTGCTGCCAGCGGTACTAACCGGCGTGCGTCTCTCCATCGGTATTGCCTGGCTGGTGATCGTCGCCGCCGAAATGCTCACCGGTGGGCTGGGGATCGGTTTCTGGATCTGGAATGAGTGGAACAACCTCAACGTCGAAAACATTCTCATTGCCATCGTCATTATTGGCGTGGTTGGGCTGGTGCTGGAGCAGGGGTTGATGCTCATCGCCCGCCGTTTCAGCTGGCAGGATAAATAAGGAGCGCATGATGAAACCCTTAATTCAGGTTCAGGCCGTCAGCCAACGATTCCATACCGCCAGCGGTGAGTTTCTGGCGCTGCAAAACGTGTCATTCGATATCCACGAAGGTGAAACGGTAAGCCTTATCGGTCACTCCGGCTGCGGTAAATCGACGCTGCTTAATCTGATTGCCGGAATAACGCTCCCGACAGAAGGCGGCCTGATTTGCGACAACCGTGAAATTGCGGGCCCGGGCCCGGAGCGCGCCGTCGTTTTCCAGAACCACTCACTGCTGCCGTGGTTAACCTGCTTCGACAACGTGGCGCTGGCGGTGGATCACGTGTTTCACAAAAGCATGAGCAAAGCCGAACGCCGCGACTGGATCGTACACAACCTTGAGCGGGTGCAGATGGGCCATGCGCTGCATAAACGTCCGGGAGAAATCTCGGGCGGGATGAAGCAGCGCGTCGGCATTGCCCGTGCGCTGGCGATGAAGCCGAAAGTGCTGTTGATGGATGAGCCGTTTGGCGCACTGGACGCGCTGACCCGCGCACATCTCCAGGACTCGGTAATGCAGATTCAGCAGGCGCTGAATACCACTATTGTGCTGATTACCCACGACGTCGATGAAGCGGTGCTGCTTTCTGACCGGGTGTTGATGATGACGAATGGCCCGGCGGCAACGGTCGGGGAGATTCTTGACGTCAATCTTCCGCGCCCACGCAACCGCGTACAGCTGGCCGATGACTCTCGTTACCACCATTTGCGCCAGCAAATTCTCCATTTCCTTTACGAAAAACAGCCCAAAGCGGCGTAAGGGGACGCGCGATGCGAAAACTGGTGATGATTGGCAACGGCATGGCGGCAACCCGGCTGGCTGAGCGGTTGGTGAAGGTCGCGCCCGGGGTGTTTGCCATCACCATAATCGGTGATGAACCCTGTCAGGCCTATAACCGCATCCAGCTTTCACCCGTGCTGAGCGGCGAAAAAGCCTTCAGCCAGACGCTGCTGCAATCGCCTGCCTGGTATGCGGAGCACGATGTTCACGTGCGGCAGGGCGAGACGGCGCTGCAGGTCTGCACACAAACGCGGCGTGTTGTTACCACTCATGGTGAGTTGCCGTGGGATGAGCTGGTTTTCACCTGTGGTTCGCTGCCGTTTATGCCGCCGTTTCCGGGCATTGCTTTGCCGCATGTCCACACTTTTCGCACGCTGGCGGATGTGCAGGCCATGCTGGCGACACCCGGTGATACCGTGGTCATCGGCGGCGGTGTGCTGGGCGTGGAAGCGGCGGCGGCACTGGCGTTGAGAGGTGACAACGTCACGTTAGTGCATCGTGGTGACAAATTAATGGAACAGCAGCTCGACAGTCAGGCGAGTCAGTTACTGGTGCAAAACCTGCAAGCGCGAAGGATCCGTTGCGAGCTCAACGCGAACGTGCGCGCGATTCGCGAGCAGTTTGTTGAACTTAATGATGGCCGTTGTCTGCCCGCTGTGCGCGTCGTTATTGCAGCCGGTGTGCGCCCGAATATTGCCCTGGCAGCACGAAGCGGGCTCCATTGCCAGCGTGGGATTGTGGTCAATCGCCAACTGGCAACGGCGGTGCCGGGCGTGAGCGCTATCGGTGAATGTTGCGAAATCGACGGGCAAACCTGGGGGCTGGTTGCGCCTTGTTTGCAGCAGGCCGAGGTGCTCAGTGCGCGTCTGGCGGGCACTGAGCATGCGGATTTTCACTGGCAGGATAACGGCACTCGCCTGAAAGTGACCGGTATCGATCTCTTTAGCGCCGGCCCGGTAGAGCCAGCTGAAAATGACGATGTCTGGTCTTCATTCGACCCACAAAGCGGCCATTATCGCCGCCTGCTGCTGCGCGATGGCAGGCTTCGCGGCGTATTGCTGATGGGCGATTGCACCGCTGCCGCCACGTTAACCGATCTTATCCAATCTCCCCAACCCGCACAGCCGGGCTGGATCTTCGACCAATTCACAGCGCAGCCAACGGCTGAAGGAAGACAAATAATGATCAAACCAACGCTTGCGGTAGTAGGGCACGGCATGGTCGGCCACCATTTTCTACAACAATGTGTGCAGCAAAATCTTCATCAGCGCTATCAGATTGTGGTTTTCGGCGCTGAGCGTTATGCCGCCTATGACCGCGTACATCTCTCGGAATACTTCTCCGGGCGCGATGCGGCTTCATTGTCGCTGGTGGAAGACGATTTTTTCACCGTAAACGGTATTGAATTACGCCTTTCGCAGGCGGTGACGGCCATCGACCCGCAAACACACCTGATTAGCGATGCGCAGGGGCATGAGCTGCACTGGGACAAACTGGTGCTGGCGACCGGCTCCTGGCCATTTGTTCCGCCGATCCCCGGCAATGATTTGCCGGGCTGCTTTGTCTATCGCACGCTGGACGACCTGGACGCGATTGCTGCGCACGCAAAAACAGCGACGCGGGGAGTGGTGATTGGCGGCGGGTTGCTGGGGCTGGAGGCCGCCAATGCGCTGCGTCAGTTAGGGCTGGAAACGCACGTGGTCGAGTTCGCGCCTAATCTGATGGCGGTACAGCTCGATAACGGCGGCGCGGCGATGCTGCGCGAGAAAATCAGCGAACTCGGCGTGGGCGTCCACACCAGTAAGACGACGACCGCGATTGAACACACAGCGGAGGGCCTGACCCTGCGTTTTGCCGACGGCGAAACGCTGCTGACCGACATGGTGGTTTTTTCGGCGGGCATTCGCCCACAGGATACGCTGGCCCGCAGCGCGAACCTGAGCGTGGGAGAGCGCGGGGGCATTATCGTGGATAACCACTGCCGCACCTCGGACGCTGATATGTTTGCCATTGGTGAATGCGCGCTGTGGGAGAACAAAATCTTCGGCCTGGTCGCGCCCGGTTACCAGATGGCGCGCACCGTGGCGGCGGCGCTTGCCGGTACAGAACTGCCGTTTACTGGCGCGGATATGAGTACCAAACTGAAGCTGTTAGGCGTGGATGTGGCCTCATTTGGCGACGCTCAGGGGCGCACAACGGGTTGCCAAAGCTATCAATGGGTAGATGGCCCAGCGCAGGTGTACAAGAAAATCGTGGTGAGCGCCGATGGTAAAACGCTGCTTGGCGGTGTGCTGGTGGGCGACGCCAGCGATTACCCTACGCTGCTGCAAATGATGCTTAATGCGATTGCCCTCCCGGCGCAACCCGCATCGCTGATTTTACCGGCGCAGGAAGGCAGTGCGCCGAAAGCGTTGGGTGTAGCGGCATTACCGGATAGCGCGCAAATATGCTCCTGTCATAACGTCAGTAAAGGTGATATCTGCCATGCGGTCGTGGCGGGCGCAACGGAGATGGGGGCCATCAAAAGCTGCACTAAAGCGGCAACGGGCTGCGGCGGATGCAGCACACTGGTGAAACAGGTGATGGAATTTCAGCTTGCACAGCAGGGTGTTGAGGTTAAAAAAGATGTTTGTGAGCACTTTGCGTATTCACGACAGGAGATTTATCACCTGGTACGGGTTAACCGTATCCATACCTTTGAGCAACTGATTACCCGCTACGGTCATGGCGACGGTTGTGAAATCTGTAAACCGCTGGTGGCCTCTGTTCTCGCCTCTTGCTGGAATGACTATTTGCTGAAACCGGCACACTTACCGTTGCAGGATACCAACGATCGTTACTTCGCAAATATCCAGAAAGACGGCACCTATTCCATTGTGCCGCGTATGGCGGCGGGCGAAGTCACGCCGGATGGCCTTATCGCTATCGGAGAGGTGGCTAAACGTTATCAGCTGTACAGCAAAATTACCGGCGGCCAGCGCATTGACCTTTTCGGCGCACGGCTTGAACAGTTGCCCGCCATCTGGCGCGAACTGATTGATGCCGGATTCGAAACCGGTCACGCCTACGGGAAATCCTTACGCACGGTGAAATCATGTGTGGGCTCGACCTGGTGTCGCTACGGCGTGCAGGACTCAACTGCGCTCGCCGTGACGCTGGAGCATCGCTATAAGGGGCTTCGCGCGCCACATAAGATCAAAATGGCGGTGTCGGGATGCACCCGGGAATGCGCGGAAGCACAGGGTAAAGATGTGGGCGTGATTGCTACCGAAAAAGGCTGGAATCTCTATTTGTGCGGCAATGGCGGCATGAAACCCCGTCATGCCGATCTCTTCGCCAGCGACCTCGATGACGCCACGCTGCTGCGCACCATCGACCGTTTTCTGATGTTCTATATTCGCACCGCCGACCGTTTGCAACGTACCAGCACCTGGATGGATAACCTGGAAGGCGGAATTGACTATCTGCGCGAGGTCATTCTTAACGATAGCCTCGGTATTGCCGACGATCTGGAACGGGAAATGGCGCGCGTCATCGACAGTTATCAGTGTGAATGGCGTACCACGCTGAACGACCCGCAGCGGCTGGCGTTGTTCCGCTCATACGTTAACAGCGAGATGCCGGATGAGGTCGTGCAGCGCCATGATGTGCGTGGGCAGTTACAGCCGGTGGAGATGCCGGTTATGCCGGCGCTTAATGTCAGCACAAAACCGTGGCAGGCGATTTGCGCTCTGACCGCAATCCCGGCTCAGGCCGGGATTGGCGCGCGCCTTGGCGAGATGCAAATTGCGTTGTTCCGCTTTGGCGAAAACGTCTATGCCCTTGATAATCTTGAGCCGGGTAGCCAGGCTAACGTCCTGTCACGCGGCCTGCTGGGTGATGCGGCGGGCGAACCCATTGTTATTTCGCCGCTCTACAAACGGCGTATTTGTCTGCGTGATGGCCGACAGTGCGATAGCGGCGAAGCCGTGGTGCGCGCCTGGCCGGTGAAAGTGGAGAACGGCACCGTGTGGGTCAGTAATCAGCCGTTACTGCTGCGTGCGGAGGCCTCATGACTGAAACCCGAACCACATGTCCCTACTGCGGTGTAGGCTGCGGGGTGATTGCTAGTGAAGAGGATGGTGCGGTCAGCGTGCGCGGCGATGACGCGCATCCAGCCAATTTTGGTCGCCTGTGTGTGAAGGGGGCGGCGCTTGGTGAAACGACGGATCTTGCGGGAAGGTTGTTGCACCCGGAGGTGGCAGGGCAGCGCGTCAGTTGGCAGCACGCGATCGACGTGGCGGGGGGGCGCCTGCGGGCGATTATTGATGAACACGGGCCACAGGCGGTGGCGTTTTATGCCTCCGGACAACTGCTGACGGAGGATTATTACGCGGCGAACAAGCTGATGAAGGGATTTATCGGCGCGGCCAATATCGATACCAACTCCCGCCTGTGTATGTCTTCGGCGGTAACGGGCTACAAACGTGCTTTCGGCGCGGATGTGGTGCCGTGTAGCTATGACGATGTTGAAAACAGTGACCTGGTGGTACTGGTCGGTTCAAATGCTGCGTGGTCGCATCCGGTGCTGTATCAGCGTCTGGCGAAAGCAAAGCTGGGGAATCCGCAGATGCGGGTGGTGGTTATCGACCCACGACGTACCGCGACCTGTGATATCGCGGACAGGCATCTGGCGATTGCGCCCGGTAGCGACGCCGGGCTGTTTGTGGGTTTGCTGCGCGAAATTGCGCAGCGGGGGGCATTCGCCCGACACTATGCGGATGCGCAGGCGGCAAGAGATTCCGCCGAACCCTGGACCGTGGCGCGGGTTGCGGCATTTTGCGGCCTGACGGAGCAGGAAGTTAACGATTTTTATACGGCGTTTATCACCGCACCGCGCGCCGTTACGCTCTACACGATGGGTATTAATCAGTCCGCCAGCGGCAGCGATAAATGCAATGCAATTATCAATGTTCACCTGGCCTGCGGGAAATTCGCTCGCCCCGGATGTGGGCCGTTTTCGCTGACCGGGCAGCCGAATGCGATGGGCGGTCGGGAGGTTGGCGGCCTGGCGACGATGCTGGCGGCGCACATGAACTTTGAGCCCGACGATCTGGCGCGTGTTGCCCGCTTCTGGGGAACGGAGCGGCTGGCGCAAACGCCGGGGTTGATGGCGGTCGATCTGTATGCCGCGATTGGGCGCGGTGACGTCAAGGCCGTGTGGATTATGGGGACTAACCCGGCCGTTTCGTTACCCGATAGCCATGCGGTCTGTCAGGCGCTGGCGGCGTGTCCGCTGGTCATCGTTTCTGAGGTGGCCGCCGATACCGACACCTCGCGTTATGCGCATATTCGTTTTCCGGCCCTGAGCTGGGGCGAGAAAAACGGCACGGTGACCAATTCAGAACGACGCATTTCGCGCCAGCGCGCGTTTCTTCCTGCTCCCGGCGAGGCAAAAGCCGACTGGTGGATTATCGCCCAAATGGCGCGCGCGCTGGGCTATGGCGATGCGTTCCGTTGGCAGCATTCCCACGCGGTATTTTGTGAGCACGCCACACTTTCAGGATTCGAAAACCATGGCAAGCGCGCGTTTGATATTAGCGGTCTGGCAAACCTTACCCGCGCCGAGTGGGACGCACTGGCCCCCGTGTGCTGGCCTGTGCGTGCCTCCGGTGATGCGCTGGATCTCCAGCAGGGCTGGCGGGCGGATAAGCGGCTGCGAATGGTGCCCGTGGAACCGCAAACGACCCGGGCGCGCGTCGGGCCGCTTTATCCTCTGTTGCTCAATAGCGGTCGTATTCGCGACCAGTGGCACACCATGACCCGCACAGGCACCGTGCCGCGTTTGATGCAGCATATCGCGCAGCCGACGGTCGATGTTTCTGTGCAGGATGCGGAACATTTTCAGCTTCGCGAAGGCGGTTTCGCCCGAATCACTTCGCGACAGGGGGTCATGGTAGCCAAAGTGTCGATTCAGGCAGGACAGCGGCCGGGCGCGCTGTTTGTGCCAATGCACTGGAATGCCTGCTTCGCGCGTCAGGGAAAAGTGAATGCGCTGGTTGAAGCGGTGACCGATCCGCACTCCGGGCAACCAGAAAGCAAACAGGTTGCGGTACGCATTGCGCCCTGGCAACCGGTGTGGCAAGGGGAATTGATTTCCCGTGAGCCGGTTCCGTTACCGAATCACGTGCAGTGGTGGCGTAAGGCGATCGACGGCTTACATCACCTGACGCTATGCGGCGATAAGGTTATCTATGATGAGCTGCTGCTGTTTTGCCAGCAGCGCAACTGGCAGGTGCAGATCGCGCGGGCAGGAGCACTTTGTCATTTTCTGGCATGGCATGAAGGCAGATTGATGCTCGGGCTGTGGAGCGCTGAAACTTTGCCTGTTATCGAACTGGCGCTGATTACGGCGGCATTTGACAGCGCGCCACAAACGCCAGCCGATCGGCATGCGTTATTAAATGGCCGCGTCAATGGGCAACCCGCGCAGGGGCGAATTGTCTGTAGCTGCTTTAGCGTGGGGGAGACGCGAATTCGACAAGCCATCGCCGGGGGATGTACCTCTGTCGATGCATTAGGGCAAAAGCTGAAGTGTGGGACAAACTGTGGATCGTGTGTGCCGGAGTTGAGAGGGTTTATTTGTGATGGGAGCGGACACCCTCACCCCGGCCCTCTCCCTGAGGGAGAGGGAGAAAACGATGCAGATCCTAAACATAAGTGCGATCGGTCCCCTCTCCCTCAGGGAGAGGGTTAGGGTGAGGGTATAGAACCAGAATTTTCCCGAAATCCCCCTTAAAGCTGAAATGGTTAAGCAAACGCGATAAACTAAAAAAATGCTTTTAGTCTCACGTTTTCGTTCTCCATTCTGGTTGTTATTGCTACTGGCGAGTGCCAGCGGCGCTGCGCGTTCATCTTTTATCCAGCAGGCCGAAAACCCTTTCGATAATAATCGGGATAACCTTCCCGACCTCGGCATGACGAAAGAGAATAACGAGGGCGAAAAACACCTTGCCGAAATGGTGAAAGCCTTTGGTGAAGCCAGTATGGTTGATAACGGGCTGGATACCGGCGAGCAGGCGCGAATGTTTGCGCTGTCTAAAATCCGTGACCAGGTGAGCGGTGAGGTGAATCAGACGCTGGAAAACTGGCTGTCGCCGTGGGGCAATACCAGCGTCGCGCTCCAGGTGGATGATGACGGCGGGTTTACCGGTAGCCACGGCAGCTGGTTCGTGCCGTTGCAGGATCAATGGGATTACCTCACCTGGAGCCAGCTTGGGGTGGCGCAGCAGGATGAAGGATTGATCGGCAATGTGGGCCTGGGTCAGCGCTGGGTCGCCGGGAAATGGTTGCTGGGCTACAACACCTTTTATGACAACTTGCTGGATGAAAACCTCGATCGCGGCGGGTTAGGCGCGGAAGCCTGGGGCGAGTATCTGCGTTTTTCCGCGAACTACTACCAACCGCTGCGTACCTGGTCCAACACAGAAGAGACGCTACAGCAGCGCATGGCGCGCGGCTACGATGTCACCGCGCAGGCGTGGATCCCGTCTTATCATCACATCAACACCAGCCTGAGTCTGGAGCAGTATTTTGGCGATAATGTCGATCTGTTCCATAGCGGTACGGGGTATCACAACCCGGTAGCGGTTTCACTTGGGCTCAACTATACGCCGGTGCCGCTGGTCACCTTCAGCGCGCAGCATAAGCAGGGCGAAAGCGGCGTCAGCCAGAATAATTTGGGGATGAAACTCAACTATCGTTTTGGCGTGCCGCTGAAAAAACAGCTTCAGGCCGATGAAGTGGCGATGACGCGCTCCCTGCGCGGTAGCCGCTACGATAGCCCGGAACGTAATGCCTTGCCGGTGATGGAGTCGCGTCAGCGTAAAGATTTAACCGTCTACCTGGCGACACCGCCGTGGGATCTCAGCGGTGGCGAAATGGTGCAGCTTAAGCTGCAAATCCGCAGTCTGCACGGGATTAAATCACTAAGCTGGCAGGGCGATACCCAGGCGCTGAGCCTCACGCCGCCAGCCTCACGCGATAGCGCTGATGGCTGGAGTATTATCATCCCCGCGTGGGATTACAGTGAGGGCGCCAGCAACCGCTGGCATTTGAAAGTGGTGGTTGAGGATAAACACGGTCAGCGTGTGTCGTCGAATGAGATTACCTTGTCACTGACCGAGCCGCTTGTCAGCTTCCCTGAAGAGGGGAGCAGCTGGCAAGCTAATCCTTAGAAAATACGCTCCTGGTGGACCCACACGGCAGCTTCAACGCGTGACTTCAGCTTCATTTTCTTCAGCATATGCTTCACGTGCACTTTCACCGTGCTTTCCGTGATATCAAGACGGCGGGCGATCATTTTGTTGGGCAGGCCCTGCGCAATCAGTTTCAGGATATCGCGCTCGCGCGGGGTAAGCTGATTAATATCGCGGTCTGAGGTGGCGCGGTTGGCGCGCAGGCTGGCAGCCAGAACGGGCGTTAATGCTTCGCTCAGCACCATCTCACCGGCAGCGGCCTGTTGCAGCGCTTTCAGCAAGTCTTCCGGCTCCATATCTTTTAGCAGATAACCATCTGCGCCGCGTTTCAGGGCGGTGACCACATCTTCTTCATGGTTTGAGACACTGAATACCACCACGCGGCCAGAAAGGCTTTTCTCGCGCAGTTTGTCGAGTGTTTCCAGACCATTCATGCCAGGCATATTGAGATCAAGCAGGATCAGATCGGGATCGAGCGCTTCAGCCAGTTCAATACCTTGCTCGCCATTGCTGGCTTCGCCAACGACCTGAATATCCGGCGCCATACTGATGAGCTGTTTTACGCCAGTACGGAGCATCGGATGATCGTCAATTAACAGGATAGTTGCCCGTTCCTGATTACTCATGGATATCTCCTTGTTGAGTTGAGAGAGGTTTTTCAGGGATAAACGTAACCACCACTTCGGTGCCGCCGCTTTCACGGCGTCGAACCTGGCAGTCGCCGCGCAGGCTCTGCGCGCGGTCACGCATGATAATGAGTCCGTAATGGTTGCTGCGCTCGGCGTGGACCGGTACGCCGCAGCCGTTGTCCGCCACCACCAGTTTGACCTGATTATCCTGCTGCGTGACGGTAACTTTGACTTCACTGGCCTGCGAATGCTTAAGGGAATTACTCAACGCTTCGCGGGCGATTTGTAAGACGTGGATTGCCTGGTGAGACGGTACATAGCGCGGTGGCAATTGATAATCGAGCTGCACCGGGAAACCAAAGTGCGCGCTGTACTCCTGACAGCTGGCTTCCAGCGCCGGGCGTAATCCCGGCTCGGTGAGCTGTAGCCGGAACGTGGTGAGCAGCTCACGCAATTGCGCCCAAGATGTGTTCAGTTCATTGCGGATTTGCCCCAGCAGCTCGCGGCTCTCTGGCGACAGGTCCGCGCCCTGCATTTGCAGGCAACTCACCTGCATCTTCATACAGGAGAGCGATTGGGCGATGGAGTCATGCAGTTCGCGGGCAATGGTGGCGCGCTCTTCCATCACAATCAGCTGTTGCTGGCGCTCCTGGTGTCGGTCGAGCGCCAGCGTCGCGGTCAACTGTTCCAGCAGTGTGTCAACCAGCTGTTGCTGATCGTGGCTAAGCTGACGGCCATGCGGCAGCGTCGCCAGTAAAATACCGTATTGATTATGGCTATCGGTTAAGCGCCATTTCAGCGTGCTGCCGCCATCCGGCGTCAGGAGATCGTCACGCGGACACAGATAGCAGCCTTTATCATCGCAGGCCATGCCGGAATGGCAGCTGAATTCCTGATGATTCTCTTCATCTTCAATATCATAAACCCGTACTTCGATTTCGCGCAGCGGCGTCAGGCCCTGCAAACCATTCAACACGGGAGAAATGCGTTCACAAAGTGGGGCATTGGCGTGCAGACGGCGATTGGCCTGCCACAGGAACGCGAGAATGGCATTTTTCTGTTCCAGCCCGGCGGTTTTTTCCTGTACCCGGCGTTCCAGCGATGCGTAACTTTCCGCCAGCTCTTCCGACATATTGTTCAGCGCCATGCCGAGCGTCGCCATTTCATTGCGGCCGCTGATTTGCGCGCGCTGGGTAAAATCGCGATGACTTACCGCGCGCGCCATGCTCAGCAGTTGCTGCCACGGACGCAGCAGGCGGGCGCGCAGCCAGATGACGGTAAACAGCAGCAACAGCGCCATGATCGCCGCCATCGCGCGGTGAACCCAAACCACGTGGTGAATACGTTTTTCAGTGGTGTGGTCAAACGCCGTCACCAGTTGGTCGATACGGCCAACAAAATTCGCCACTTCTCCCGCCACGACATCCTGGCTTTGCGCCTGGCGAATCCCCGGGGCGAGGCTGGATTGCCAGTATTGCTGCAGCGCGATCAATTGCTCCTGTTGACCATCGCGGCGGGCGGCCTCTATCAGTTCCGGGCTAAATACGGTGGTGCGCATTTCATCAAACAGCGCGTTGTCATTCTCATTAATGGGAATTGCAGCAAGCAGGCGATAGCTCTGCATACGCAGCGAGCCAGCTTTATTAATGGCGTGCGCGCTGCCCTGGACGCCGTCAACCAGGCGGCCAGAAGTGATCATGCCCGCTACGCCAATGGCGGTAGAAAGCAGGACGATGAGCGCCAGTTGATTAACCAGCGTCAGTGGTGTAAACAGACGTTTAAACATATACAGCAGGATCCCTGACGGGGTGGCTCCCCGGTAGTGGCGTTATTTTCGGCTATCGCCTGGAGTATACCCATACCCCTAAAGGATTACCCCTTAATTGCCATGATAGTAGAGATGTTCGCAAGGGAGGAGTATATCCCTTTCAGCCATGTGAAATATCAGGTCTTTTTACGCAGTATCATCTACTCATAAAGGGTCATGATAGATTTTTGCGCAGAATAATGACGACTTTTCCTTTGATTTATATCAACTTACCTCACGGTGTAAACCCTATTGTGCCAAGGGTTGATATTAATAATCAGAGGTGTCTATGAGTCACTCAACTACCCCGGAACGGGCAAGCGGCGCTGTTATTACTGAATGGCGCCCGGAAGATCCCGAATTTTGGCAGTCGCGCGGTCACCGCGTCGCCAGCCGAAATTTATGGATTTCCGTCCCGTGCTTGCTGTTGGCGTTCTGTGTGTGGATGTTGTTTAGTGCCGTGGCGGTGAATTTACCGAAAGTCGGCTTCCAGTTTACTACCGATCAATTGTTTATGCTGACGGCGCTACCCTCGGTGTCGGGCGCGCTGCTGCGTGTGCCTTACTCCTTTATGGTGCCGCTGGTGGGCGGTCGCCGCTGGACGGCGTTCAGTACCGGGATCCTGATAATCCCTTGCGTGTGGTTAGGTTTTGCGGTGCAGGATACCTCTACGCCGTTTAGTACCTTTATCATTATCTCTCTGCTGTGTGGTTTTTCCGGAGCGAACTTCGCTTCCAGCATGGCGAACATCAGCTTCTTCTTCCCTAAAGAGAAACAGGGCGGGGCGCTGGGCATTAACGGCGGCCTGGGCAACATGGGCGTGAGCGTCATGCAGCTGGTTGCACCGCTGGCGATTTCCCTCTCTATCTTTGCGGCGTTTGGTAGCCAGGGCGTTGAACAGCCGGATGGCACTCAGCTTTATCTGGCGAATGCGGCGTGGATTTGGGTGCCATTCCTGGCCATCTTTACCCTCGCAGCCTGGTTTGGCATGAACGAGCTGGCGGCGTCGAAAGCGTCTCTGCGTGAGCAGTTACCGGTTCTGAAACGCGGCCACCTGTGGATCATGAGCCTGCTGTATCTGGCAACCTTCGGCTCGTTTATCGGTTTCTCTGCCGGTTTCGCGATGCTGTCGAAAACCCAGTTCCCGGAAGTGCAGATCCTGCATTACGCCTTCTTCGGTCCGTTTATCGGCGCGCTGGCACGTTCTGCGGGCGGGGCGATTTCCGACCGTCTGGGCGGGACGCGCGTGACGCTGGTTAACTTTATCCTGATGGCGGTCTTCAGTGCGCTGCTGTTTATGACCCTGCCTGCGGATGGCGTGGGCGGTAACTTCACCGCATTCTTCGCCGTCTTCCTCGTGCTGTTCCTGACCGCCGGGCTGGGTAGCGGTTCCACCTTCCAGATGATCTCCGTTATCTTCCGTAAGCTGACGATGGATCGCGTTAAAGCGGAAGGTGGTTCTGAAGAGAAAGCGATGCGTGAAGCCGCAACCGATACGGCGGCTGCGCTGGGCTTTATTTCCGCGATTGGCGCAATCGGCGGCTTCTTTATTCCAAAAGCTTTCGGTACGTCTCTGGAATTAACCGGTTCACCTGCCGGTGCAATGAAAATTTTCCTCGTGTTCTATATTGCCTGTGTGGTTATCACCTGGGCGGTATACGGGCGTAAAATAAAAAAATAAGTATGACTTTTTGATTATCAGGCGCGAGGAATCGCGCCTTTTTTTTGACCAGATAAAAGGCGGTATGCCGACGGATAAAAATCATCTACCCCTTAATACCATTAACATCTCCACATGGGATGTTAAATCGCAAAATAACCATAAAAACCCTTATATAACAGTAAGTTAAAATACAAAAAATACTACCACCAAGGTGGTATATGTAAAATTCCGTGTGATTACTAAGCCGATTCATCTTGATCCCTATCAATTCCCTTCTTCTTTCAGAGCGTTAATTTCGCTGCAAATTCAGCAATGTCGATTTATCAGAGAGCCGACAGGCTCCAAACAGGAGAGACCCGATGAGTAAATTCCTGGACCGGTTTCGCTACTTCAAACAGAAGGGTGAAACTTTTGCCGATGGGCACGGACAGATTCTGAATACCAACCGGGATTGGGAAGATGGATACAGAAGCCGCTGGCAGCATGACAAAGTCGTACGTTCTACCCATGGGGTGAACTGTACAGGGTCGTGCAGCTGGAAAATCTACGTAAAAAATGGCCTCGTGACCTGGGAAACCCAACAAACCGACTACCCGCGCACTCGCCCGGATTTGCCTAACCACGAGCCACGCGGCTGCCCTCGCGGCGCCAGCTACTCCTGGTACCTCTACAGCGCCAACCGCCTGAAATATCCGCTGATGCGTAAACGCCTGATGAAAATGTGGCGTGAAGCGAAAGTGCAGCACAGCGATCCGGTTGATGCATGGGCGTCCATCATCGAAGATTCTGATAAAGCCAAAAGCTTCAAACAGGCGCGTGGTCGCGGCGGTTTCGTGCGCTCCTCCTGGCAGGAAGTGAATGAGCTGATTGCGGCGTCTAACGTCTATACCGTCAAAACCTACGGCCCTGACCGCGTAGCAGGCTTCTCGCCGATCCCGGCGATGTCGATGGTCTCTTACGCCTCCGGCGCGCGTTATCTGTCGCTGATTGGCGGTACCTGCCTGAGCTTCTACGACTGGTACTGTGACTTACCGCCAGCCTCGCCGCAGACCTGGGGCGAGCAGACGGACGTACCGGAATCGGCTGACTGGTATAACTCTAACTACATCATCGCCTGGGGCTCTAACGTGCCGCAGACGCGTACCCCGGATGCGCACTTCTTCACTGAAGTGCGTTACAAAGGGACCAAAACCGTTGCCATTACTCCGGACTACGCTGAAATCGCCAAACTGTGCGATCTGTGGCTTGCACCGAAGCAGGGTACCGACGCCGCGATGGCGCTGGCAATGGGTCACGTGATGCTGCGTGAATTCCACCTCGACAAACCGAGCCAGTACTTTACCGACTACGTTCGCCGTTACACCGACATGCCAATGCTGGTGATGCTGGAAGAGCGTGACGGTTACTACGCGGCGGGTCGTATGTTGCGTGCAGCCGATCTGGTCGATGCGCTGGGTCAGGAAAAGAATCCGGAATGGAAAACCGTCGCCTATGACGAACAGGGTGACATGACCGCGCCGAACGGCTCTATCGGTTTCCGCTGGGGCGATAAAGGTAAATGGAACCTTGAACAGCGTGACGGGAAAACCGGTGAAGACGTTCAACTGCGTCTGAGCCTGCTGGGTAGCCACGATGACATCGCGCAGGTCGGTTTCCCGTACTTTGGCGGCGAAGGCACCGAGCACTTCCAGAGCGTTGAGCTGGAAAATATCCTGCTGCATAAACTGCCGGTAAAACGTGTTCAACTGGCCGATGGCAGCACCGCGCTGGTGACCACTGTTTATGACCTGACGCTGGCGAACTATGGACTGGAACGCGGTCTGAACGATGAAAACTGCGCCGCCAGCTACGACGACATGAAGGCCTACACCCCGGCCTGGGCTGAAAAAGTGACGGGCGTTTCCCGCGCGCACATCATCCGCGTCGCGCGTGAGTTTGCGGATAACGCCGATAAGACCCATGGCCGTTCGATGATCATCGTCGGTGCCGGTCTGAACCACTGGTATCACCTGGACATGAACTACCGTGGTCTGATCAACATGCTGATCTTCTGCGGATGCGTCGGTCAGAGCGGCGGCGGCTGGGCACACTATGTGGGCCAGGAAAAACTGCGTCCGCAAACCGGCTGGCAACCGCTGGCGTTTGCCCTCGACTGGCAGCGTCCGGCGCGTCACATGAACAGCACCTCGTACTTCTATAACCACTCCAGCCAGTGGCGTTACGAAACCGTCACGGCGGAAGAGTTGCTGTCACCGCTGGCGGACAAATCCCGCTATACCGGCCACATGATTGACTTCAACGTGCGCGCCGAACGTATGGGTTGGCTGCCGTCTGCGCCGCAGTTAGGTACTAACCCACTGCGTATCGCAGAAGAAGCGGAAAAAGCGGGCATGAATCCGGTGGATTACACCGTGAAGTCCCTGAAAGAGGGCTCTATTCGCTTTGCGGCTGAACAGCCGGAAAACGGTAAAAACCACCCGCGTAACATGTTCATCTGGCGTTCTAACCTGCTGGGCTCCTCCGGTAAAGGTCATGAGTTCATGCTGAAATATCTGCTGGGTACCGAGCACGGTATTCAGGGGAAAGATCTCGGCAAACAGGGCGGCGTGAAACCGGAAGAAGTGGAATGGCAGGACAACGGCCTCGACGGCAAACTGGATCTGGTGGTCACGCTGGACTTCCGTCTGTCGAGCACCTGCCTCTACTCTGACATCGTGCTGCCAACCGCGACCTGGTATGAAAAAGACGACATGAATACCTCGGATATGCATCCGTTTATTCATCCGCTGTCTGCCGCGGTTGACCCGGCCTGGGAATCGAAAAGCGACTGGGAAATCTACAAAGGTATCGCGAAGAAATTCTCAGAAGTGTGTGTCGGTCATTTAGGCAAAGAAACCGACGTGGTGACGCTGCCAATTCAGCACGACTCCGCCGCCGAACTGGCGCAGCCGCTGGATGTGAAAGACTGGAAAAAAGGCGAGTGTGACCTGATCCCAGGCAAAACCGCCCCGCACATTCTGACCGTTGAGCGTGACTACCCGGCAACTTACGAGCGCTTCACCTCTATCGGCCCGCTGATGGAGAAAATCGGTAACGGCGGTAAAGGTATCGCATGGAACACCCAGAGCGAGATGGACCTGCTGCGTAAGCTCAACTACACCAAAGCGGATGGCCCGGCGAAAGGCCAGCCGATGCTGAATACGGCGATTGATGCGGCAGAGATGATCCTGACGCTGGCGCCGGAAACCAACGGCCAGGTTGCTGTGAAGGCGTGGGCCGCACTGGGTGAGTTTACCGGTCGTGACCATAAGCATCTGGCGCTGAATAAAGAAGACGAGAAGATTCGCTTCCGCGATATTCAGGCGCAACCGCGCAAAATCATCTCCAGCCCGACCTGGTCAGGCCTTGAAGATGAGCACGTTTCTTATAACGCCGGTTACACCAACGTTCACGAGCTGATCCCGTGGCGTACGCTCTCTGGCCGTCAGCAGCTGTATCAGGATCACCAGTGGATGCGTGATTTCGGTGAGAGCCTGCTGGTTTACCGTCCGCCGATCGACACCCGTTCGGTAAAAGAAGTGATGGGCCAGAAATCCAACGGCAATCCGGAAAAAGCGCTTAACTTCCTGACGCCGCACCAGAAGTGGGGGATCCACTCCACCTACAGTGACAACCTGCTGATGCTGACCTTAGGTCGCGGTGGCCCGGTGGTGTGGATGAGCGAAGTTGACGCCAAATCGCTGGGTATTGCGGATAACGACTGGATTGAAGTGTTCAACAGCAACGGCGCGTTAACTGCCCGTGCGGTTGTCAGCCAGCGTGTGCCGGAAGGGATGACCATGATGTACCACGCGCAGGAACGTATCGTGAACCTACCGGGTTCAGAAATCACCAGCCAGCGCGGCGGTATTCATAACTCGGTGACGCGTATCACGCCGAAACCGACGCACATGATCGGCGGCTATGCGCAGCTGGCCTACGGCTTTAACTACTACGGCACCGTCGGTTCGAACCGCGATGAGTTTGTTGTGGTACGTAAGATGAAGAACATTGACTGGTTGGATGGCGAAGGCAATGACCAGGTACAGGAGAGCGTAAAATGAAAATTCGTTCACAAGTCGGCATGGTGCTGAATCTGGATAAGTGCATCGGTTGCCACACCTGTTCAGTCACCTGTAAAAACGTCTGGACCAGCCGTGAAGGCGTGGAGTACGCGTGGTTCAACAACGTGGAAACCAAGCCGGGTCAGGGCTTCCCGACCGACTGGGAAAACCAGGAAAAATATAAAGGCGGTTGGATCCGCAAAATCAACGGCAAAATCCAGCCGCGCATGGGTAACCGTGCGCTGCTGCTGGGTAAAATCTTCGCCAACCCGCATCTGCCGGGCCTTGACGATTACTACGAGCCGTTTGATTTTGATTACCAGAACCTGCACACCGCACCGGAAGGCAGCAAAGTGCAGCCGATTGCTCGCCCGCGCTCGCTGATTACCGGTCAGCGTATGGCGAAAATCGAGAAAGGCCCGAACTGGGAAGATGACCTGGGCGGCGAGTTTGAGAAGCTGTCGAAAGACAAAAACTTCGAGAACATGCAGAAGGCGATGTACGGTCAGTTCGAAAACACCTTCATGATGTACCTGCCGCGTCTGTGTGAGCACTGCCTGAACCCGGCTTGTGCGGCGACCTGCCCGAGCGGGGCCATCTACAAGCGTGAAGAAGACGGCATCGTGCTGATCGACCAGGACAAATGCCGCGGCTGGCGTATGTGTATCACCGGCTGCCCGTACAAAAAAATCTACTTCAACTGGAAGAGCGGCAAGTCTGAGAAGTGCATTTTCTGCTACCCGCGTATCGAAGCCGGTCAGCCGACCGTGTGCTCCGAAACCTGCGTGGGCCGTATCCGTTATCTGGGCGTGCTGCTCTATGATGCGGACGCGATTGAACATGCCGCCAGCACCGAGAACGAGAAAGATCTCTATCAGCGTCAACTGGAGGTGTTCCTCGATCCGAACGATCCGAAAGTGATTGAGCAGGCACTGAAAGATGGCATTCCGCAGGGCGTGATCGAAGCGGCCCAGCAGTCTCCGGTATACAAAATGGCCGTTGACTGGAAGCTGGCGCTGCCGCTGCACCCGGAATACCGTACGCTGCCGATGGTGTGGTACGTGCCGCCACTGTCACCGATTCAGTCGGCTGCGGATGCGGGCGAACTGGGCAGCAACGGCATTCTGCCGGATGTCGAAAGCCTGCGTATTCCGGTTCAGTATCTGGCGAACCTGCTGACTGCTGGCGATACCCAGCCGGTATTGCTGGCACTGAAACGTATGCTGGCAATGCGCCACTTCAAACGTGCGGAAAACGTCGATGGCGTGGTAGATACCCGTGCGCTGGAAGAAGTTGGCCTGACCGAAGCACAGGCGCAGGAGATGTATCGCTACCTGGCTATCGCCAACTACGAAGACCGTTTCGTAGTGCCGAGCAGCCACCGCGAGCAGGCGCGTGAAGCCTTCCCGGAAAAAAGCGGTTGCGGTTTCAGCTTCGGCGACGGTTGCCATGGTTCAGACAGCAAATTCAACCTGTTCAACAGCCGCCGCATCGATGCTATCGATGTGAGCAGCAAAACGGAGCCGCACGCATGATTGAGCTACTCGTCATCTCGCGTCTGCTCGAATACCCGGATGCTGCCCTGTGGCAGCATCAGGACGAGGTTTTCGAGGCTCTCGCGGCTTCAGCAAAACTCGACAAAGAGGATGCCCAGAAACTGGGCGTTTTCCTGCGCGATTTAACTGCGCAGGATCTTCTCGATGTTCAGGCGAACTACAGCGAATTGTTCGACCGTGGCCGCGCCACGTCGCTGTTGCTGTTCGAACACGTTCACGGGGAATCCCGCGATCGCGGTCAGGCGATGGTTGACCTGATGAACCAGTATGAGCAGCACGGTTTGCAGCTGGATAGCCGCGAGCTGCCGGATCATCTGCCGCTGTATCTGGAATATCTTGCTCAGTTGCCGGAAAGCGAAGCCATTGGCGGATTGCAGGATATTGCGCCGATTCTGGCGCTGTTAAGCGCGCGTCTGACCCAGCGTGAAAGCCGTTATGCGGTGCTGTTTGATACGTTGCTGAAAATGGCGCATAGCGAAGTGGACAGCGACAAAGTCGCCGAAAAAATCGCTGATGAAGCGCGCGATGATACGCCACAGGCGCTGGACGCAGTCTGGGAAGAAGAGCAGGTGAAATTCTTCGCCGACCAGGGCTGCGGCGAGTCTGAAATTGCGGCTCACCAACGCCGGTTTGCGGGGGCTGTCGCGCCGCAATATCTGAATATCTCTAACGGAGGAGAGCGATAATGCACTTCCTGAATATGTTTCTCTTCGATATCTACCCGTATATTGCGGGCTCAGTATTTCTGATTGGTAGCTGGCTGCGTTATGACTATGGTCAGTACACGTGGCGCGCGGCATCCAGCCAGATGCTGGATCGCAAAGGGATGAACGTGGCGTCGAACCTGTTCCACCTGGGGATTCTGGGGATTTTCGCTGGTCACTTCCTCGGGATGCTGACGCCGCACTGGATGTACGAAGCGTGGCTGCCAATTGAAGTGAAACAGAAAATGGCGATGTTTGCCGGTGGCGCAAGCGGCGTGCTGTGTCTGATTGGCGGCGTATTGCTGCTGAAACGCCGTCTGTTCAGCCCGCGCGTGCGTGCGACATCTACCGGAGCGGATATTCTGATTCTGACGCTGCTGGTGGTGCAGTGTGCGCTGGGTCTGCTGACCATTCCGTTCTCCGCGCAGCATATGGACGGTAGCGAGATGATGAAACTGGTCGGCTGGGCGCAATCGGTGGTGACCTTCCACGGCGGCGCATCTGCGCATCTGGATGGCGTGGCGTTAATCTACCGCGTTCACCTGGTGCTTGGCATGACGCTGTTCCTGCTGTTCCCGTTCTCGCGTCTGGTGCATATCTGGAGCGTCCCGGTGGAATATCTGACGCGTAAGTATCAGATTGTGCGTGCGCGCCACTAAGTGCGGTTAGCATTGACGACAAACCCTGCTTCGGCGGGGTTTTTTTATGGGCCCGGTGCGGTGTGAATTGTCGGATGCGCTTCGCTTATCCGACCTACGGGTGGTGTGCATTTGTAGGCCCGGTAAACGCAGTGCCACCGGGCGGAAATCAGCTCGGAGTAACAGGTTTTGAGTATTTAAGAAAGTGAGGGTGGTGGGGGAAGGATTACTCAGCGCTACGCGCTTCGCCCTTCGGATCGTTGCCTGCGGCAACGCTTTCTCGCTACGCTCGAATCGAACCTTGGTCGAAGCTTCTCATCCTTCCCGCATGGGCAGAATATGAAACGATATCGATAAGTTTAAATTAGGCTTTATCAGAAAGTGATGGTGGTGGGGGAAGGATTCGAACCTTCGAAGTCGATGACGGCAGATTTACAGTCTGCTCCCTTTGGCCGCTCGGGAACCCCACCAGGGGTAATTCAAATTTTGAGGTAATGCTTGAGATGGTGGTGGGGGAAGGATTCGAACCTTCGAAGTCGATGACGGCAGATTTACAGTCTGCTCCCTTTGGCCGCTCGGGAACCCCACCACGGGGTATTGCTTGGTACTGGCCTGCTTCCTTGTGGGGAAGCGGGGCGCATCATATCAAATGACGCGCCGCTGTAAAGCTTTCGTTTGAATAAAATGAACCGTTTGCGTACTTTTCATCCGTAACGCGTTAAAGGCAACCAGTTCATTTTGTTAGTGATTAAAGAATAATCGTCCGATTGCCGTACACGAACACGCGCTGGGCCAGCACCTGGTACAATGCGCGGCTTAATACATTCTTCTCGACGTCGCGACCGGCGCGCATCATATCTTCCGCTGTATAGGTGTGATCAACGTGAATCACGTCCTGCATAATGATTGGGCCTTCATCCAGATTATCATTTACGTAATGCGCGGTGGCGCCGATGATCTTCACGCCGCGCTCGTAGGCCTGGTGATAAGGGCGAGCACCAATAAAGGCCGGCAGGAATGAGTGGTGAATGTTGATAATTTTATTTGGGAAACGTGACACAAAGTTCGGCGTCAGGACGCGCATATATTTCGCCAGCACCACGTAATCCGGGTCGTGTGCGTCAATGGCATCGGCCATTTGCTGGTCGTGCTCATCGCGCGTCAGCCCTTCGTGGCTCACCAGCTGGAACGGAATATCAAAACGCTCAACCAGCGTGCGCAGGGTTTCGTGGTTGCCAATCACCGCGGCAATTTCCACATCCAGACCACCGTAATTCGCTTTCATCAGCAAATCACCCAGGCAGTGCGCCTCTTTGGTGACCAGAATAACGATACGGCGACGGCCAGCCGGGTTCAGCTCACGGATAGAACCTTCCGGTAAGGCGCTGTCTAAATCTGCCAACAGCGTGACATCGTTAAATATGCCTTCCAGCTCGGTACGCATAAAAAAGCGTCCGGTACGGTGATCAACGAATTCATTGTTCTGCACGATATTCAGTTCATGCTTGTAACAAATATTGGTAATTCGTGCGATCAGGCCTTTTTGATCGGGGCAGATTGTGCGGAGAACTTTGCGTTGTAATGAGTGCATTGCCGGGTAAATCCTGTTGATGATGTTTGCGAAACTGAGCGGGTCGAATTACTGCCCGCAGCATTTTTTAAATTTTTTCCCTGAACCGCAAGGGCAGGGGTCATTGCGGCCAAATATGGGGCGTGTGCCATCAATATAGTACCACTGACCGTTTTCTTTTAAGAATCTTGAACGCTCAATGATAGCGCCGTTCTTGTTATGGTCGTGAAAACGCGCCACGAAGCTCACAAAACCTTCGTCGCCGGGCTTACCGTCTTCGGTCGCGAAGACGGTAAGCCCAAGCCATTGCGTTGTGGCAAAGCCGTTTTCAATATCCTGGCGATAATCGCCAGCCTGACAGGACGGATGCCAGGTTTTGATTAAATAATCTGCGTTTTTCATCACAAAAGCGCTGTAACGAGAGCGCATAAGGTGTGACGGTGTCGGTGCAACCTGTGCACCAGACAGATAACGTTGGCAACATGCGCTATACTCGACAGCGCTGCCACAGGGGCAAAGTTCAGACAAAATCGTCTCCCTGTACAATAATGAATGGCGCGATTGACGCCGGGTGGCACTATGTTAACCGAGCGGTGGCAATGTTGCCACGATGAAGCGAGAGGATGTCCACCGGTACGAATGAGAAAAGTTAAAATTGGTTTGGCTTTGGGGTCGGGCGCAGCGCGTGGCTGGTCCCACATTGGTGTCATTAAAGCACTACAGCAAATGGGAATTGAGATCGATATCGTCGCGGGTTGTTCCATCGGTTCGCTGGTGGGCGCAGCGTACGCCAGCAATCGTCTCCCCGCACTCGAAAAGTGGGTCTGCTCCTTTAGCTACTGGGATGTGCTGCGCCTGATGGATCTCTCCTGGCGTCGCGGCGGGTTGCTGCGCGGCGAACGTGTGTTCAGTCACTATCGACAGGTGATGCCCAACGATACCATTGAGCGTTGCGAAAAACGCTTTGCCGCCGTTGCGACGAATCTCAGTACCGGAAGAGAACTGTGGTTTACCAAAGGCGACCTGCATATGGCTGTGCGCGCATCCTGTAGTATTCCTGGCCTGATGTCACCGGTGCTGCATAATGGCTACTGGCTGGTTGATGGCGCGGTGGTCAATCCCATTCCCGTTTCGCTGACGCGCGCCCTCGGTGCGGATATCGTGATAGCCGTCGATTTGCAGCATGACGCGCATCTGATGCAGCAAGATTTAATGTCGGTCAATATTCAGCCCGACCCGGAGGAGAGCGATAATCCTGATACGCTCTCCTGGCATGAGCGACTGCGCGTGCGCTTAGGCCGCGTAGCATCACGGCGCACCTCCGTGACGCCAACGGCGATGGAAATCATGTCCACCTCGATTCAGGTGCTGGAAAACCGTCTGAAACGTAACCGTATGGCGGGCGATCCACCGGATATACTGATTCAGCCGTTTTGTCCGCAGATCTCGACACTGGATTTTCACCGAGCCTCTTCTGCAATTGCCGCAGGTCAGTTAGCGGTAGAAAAAAAGACAGATGAGCTCTTACCTTTAGTTCGTGCCTCAATTTGAGACACTTTTAAGACTACTTAAGCAAAATCTGACAGGCGATTGTGTGAATAGCATGCCACTATTTATTTATCGTCGGCCAGGGGAGATATCATGACGCAGCCATTGGCGGGAAAACAGATCTTGATTGTTGAAGACGAACCCGTTTTCCGCTCCCTTCTGGATTCGTGGCTCTCTTCGCTGGGCGCTGAAACTTCGCTCGCACAGGACGGCGTGGCGGCGCTGGAGATCATGGCGACGCTCCAGCCTGATTTGATGATTTGCGATCTCGCGATGCCGCGTATGAATGGCCTCACCCTGGTGGAGCATGTGCGCAACGGCGGGGCGAAATTACCCATTCTCGTCATCTCGGCCACAGAAAATATGGCCGATATCGCCAGGGCGTTAAGGCTCGGGGTTCAGGACGTTCTGTTAAAACCGGTAAAGGATTTGAACCGGCTGCGAGAAACCGTGTTTGCCTGCCTCTATCCCAATATGTTTAATTCTCGGGTAGAAGAGGAGGAGCGGTTATTCGAAGACTGGGACGCCCTGGTTAACAATCCTTCTGCCGCTGCAAAACTGCTTCAGGAGTTGCAGCCACCTGTTCAGCAGGTTATCTCGCATTGCCGTATTAATTATCGGCAATTAGTGCTCGCCGATAAACCGGGTCTGGTGCTGGATATTGCGCCGCTCTCAGAAAACGATCTCGCGTTTTACTGTCTTGATGTGACGCGTGCGGGAGATAATGGCGTGTTGGCCGCGCTTTTATTACGCTCGCTGTTCAATGGCCTGCTGCAGGAACAACTCTCCCACCAGGGGCAACGGCTGCCAGAATTGCGCAGTCTGCTTAAACAGGTGAATCAGCTTTTACGTCAGGCTAACCTGCCCGGTCAGTTTCCACTGCTGGTGGGGTATTATCACAGCGAGTTAAAAAATCTGATTCTTGTTTCAGCCGGGCTTAATGGCACATTAAATACCGGTGAACATCACATACAAATAAGTAATGGTGTGCCTTTAGGTACGCTGGGCAATGCATACCTTAACCAAATTAGTCAGCGTTGCAGTTCCTGGCAGTGTCAGATTTGGGGAAATGGTGGGCGCTTACGTTTAATGTTGTCTGCGGAATGAGCAAACGCATTTTTCTCGCAGGATAGCTTTAACGGCTTATCTTTCACGGTGGTACTATCAGCTGGTCTGATACGTATAAATCTTAATTCGAGGTCAGCGCGTCCTTTTCGGAGCAGCCCCACCTGGCTGTGATGATATACTCAACGCGTTATTAATTAACGAGCAAGTTCAAAGTTTGAACAGTTCAGGAGATTTGAATGGCTGCCCTAAATTCGAAAGTGACTAAGGCCGTTATCCCGGTAGCGGGATTAGGTACCAGGATGTTACCTGCTACGAAGGCAATTCCTAAGGAAATGCTGCCGCTGGTAGATAAACCATTAATTCAGTATGTGGTAAATGAATGTATCGCCGCAGGTATCACTGAAATTGTGCTGGTCACTCACTCTTCCAAGAATTCGATTGAAAACCATTTTGACACCAGCTTCGAACTTGAAGCTATGCTGGAAAAACGCGTTAAGCGTCAGTTGCTGGAAGAAGTGCAATCTATTTGCCCGCCGCACGTAACCATTATGCAGGTGCGTCAGGGCCTGGCTAAAGGTCTGGGACACGCCGTATTATGCGCGCATCCAGTTGTGGGTGATGAGCCAGTCGCGGTTATTCTGCCGGACGTTATTCTGGATGAATTTGAGTCAGATCTGTCCCAGGACAACCTGGCAGAAATGATCAAACGCTTTGATGAAACAGGTTCAAGCCAGATTATGGTTGAGCCGGTTGAAGATGTTACCGCTTACGGCGTGGTTGACTGTAAAGGTGCCCCATTGGCACCGGGCGACAGCGTACCGATGGTTGGCGTGGTCGAGAAACCAAAAGCTGATGTCGCACCGTCTAACCTGGCTATCGTTGGGCGTTATGTCCTGAGCGCTGATATTTGGCCGCTGCTGGCAAAAACGCCTCCGGGAGCGGGTGATGAAATTCAGCTGACCGATGCTATTGATATGCTGATCGAGAAAGAAACCGTTGAAGCCTATCATATGAAAGGCAAAAGCCATGACTGCGGTAATAAACTGGGTTATATGCAGGCTTTCGTTGAATATGGCGTTCGTCATAAGACACTGGGTGAAGAATTCACTGCGTGGCTTAAAGACACGCTGGGCGTAGCGAAGTAATTTATCGCGCGACCCTGAGCCGGGATACCGACCGTTCGGTATCCCGGCTTTTTTATTGTCGTGATTTACCAATGCGTAAAAAAACAGCATGACAGAACAACGTACAGATAAAAAAAATCCCGCCGGAGCGGGATTCTTAAAGCAATTTCAGGATTAGTCCTTGATCAGGAAATCATCCAGAGATTTACCTTGCTCGTCCATTGCTTTTTTGATTACAGCAGGAGTACGACCCTGGCCGGTCCAGGTTTTCGTTTCGCCGTTTTCATCAACGTAGCTGTATTTAGCCGGACGCGCAGCGCGTTTTGCTTTGGTACCGGTTTTAGCAGCAGCAATGCTGTTCAGCAATTCGTTCGGATCAATGCCGTCAGCAATCAGCATTTCACGGTATTGTTGCAGTTTACGAGTGCGCTCTTCAACTTCAGCCGCTGCCGCGTTTTCTTCTTCGCGACGCTCGTTAACAACAACTTCTAATTTTTCCAGCATTTCTTCAAGCGTTTCAAGGGTGCATTCTCTTGCCTGCGCACGAAGAGTACGGATGTTGTTCAAAATTTTAAGTGCTTCGCTCATTGTAGTATTCTCAAACTTATATTGGGGGTGGTTTGTTGAAGTAATAATAGAGCGTTAAATTCAGTTGTGCAATAGGGAGGAATGTAAGGAATTCAAAATAACGTGTTATTTGGTGCCTTTATTAATATCTAAAAGTTAAATTTTTAGTGCTGCTTCACAACTTTACCCGGTCTATTGTCGGGAAAGCCTGAACTATAACACGCCGGAGAATGCAGCACGTCAGGACTGTAACGCAGGCGGCATATACTCCGTATGGATAAATATCAACCTTATGTATTAGTTGGTCCGTATCAATTTTGTGCGCTTCTTTATAGGTTATGAATGGTTACTATGCTAAATCACACCTGAGGTGATACAGGGTGAACCATTGCCCTTACGTGATAGTAACATTGCTGACCTGGCGACAGCACCGGGATAATAACGACCTCATGCTGACTTATGCCGATCACCCGATACAGAAGAAACGTAGCTGTTATTACCCCCGGTTTTCCTATTAAATCCATAGTTATGACGATGTTATTTTCATGCTATTCAAATTGTCAGCCAACCTGTTGTTAGCCTTTCAGGTTGCTGAGGGAAGCTGTGCAGATTTTAACGATATTTCTTATTTATTGATGTCGCTCTTATTTTTGCTGAACACAGCCAGTTGAAGTTTGGTAGACGGATTAATCGACGAGGCCGCATCTGGCGGGGCCTGGAAGCCAATATAGGTAATTTGTAACCTGCCGTGTCCTGTTTTAAGCAATGATTCATCATTCTTAATGTTTATGATGGTGACAGTTATACAAAAACCGCATGTTTTGTATGCGCGAGCGTAGGGCAGGATAAAATATGGTACACTGCCGGGGTCTGAAAACGTATTGATTAGGGTTTCGCGGCCAATGGCACAACTTTATTTCTACTATTCTGCAATGAACGCGGGTAAGTCTACGGCGCTATTGCAGTCATCATACAATTACCAGGAACGTGGGATGCGTACCGTGGTTTATACCGCCGAAATTGATGACCGTTTCGGTGCTGGCAAAGTCAGTTCGCGTATCGGGCTCTCCTCGCCGGCAAAGCTGTTTAACCAGGGTAGTCAGCTCTTTGATGAAATTAGCGCTGAGAACGCGCGTGAGGCGGTTAACTGCGTGCTGGTGGATGAATGCCAGTTCCTGACGCGTCAACAGGTCTACGAGCTCTCTGACGTTGTCGATCAGCTTGATATTCCTGTTTTATGCTATGGCTTACGTACTGACTTCCGCGGTGAGCTGTTTGGCGGCAGCCAGTATTTACTGGCGCTATCTGACAAGCTGGTGGAATTAAAAACGATTTGTTTCTGCGGTCGTAAAGCCAGCATGGTGTTACGTCTTGATCAAGAAGGCCGCCCTTATAATGAAGGCGAGCAAGTGGTTATTGGCGGAAATGAGCGTTACGTCTCCGTCTGTCGTAAACACTATAAAGAAGCGCTGGAAGAGGGCTCTCTGGCCGTTATTCAGGATAAGCACCGTCACTGCCGTCACCCTGCCTGATTGCGCTCTCGCGCGTTCTCCGCTCACGTCTGCGGTTAATATGGCGTGAGTGGGGCCAAATCTCTAATACGATATTGATCCTTCTTTAGCGCACTCGCGCGAGTTAACACGATAAGCAAAAAAAAGCCCCATCCTGAGATGGGGCTTGCTATCAGAGCGTTAGCTCAGCGGCTGATTAAGCGGATTTTTTCGCTTTTTTCTCAGCTTTTGCTGGTGCAGCTTCTTTCTTCACTTCAATTTCGCCTTCGTTGTACTCACGTCCGTAGAAGGTATCCAGCAGGATTTGTTTCAGTTCAGAAATCAGCGGGTAACGCGGGTTAGCGCCGGTGCACTGGTCGTCAAACGCATCTTCAGACAGTTTGTCGACGTTAGCCAGGAAGTCAGCTTCCTGAACGCCAGCTTCACGGATAGACTTAGGAATACCCAGTTCAGCTTTGATTTCTTCCAGCCATGCCAGCAGTTTCTGGATTTTAGCCGCAGTACGGTCGCCCGGTGCGCTCAGACCCAGGTGGTCAGCGATTTCAGCGTAACGACGACGTGCCTGCGGACGGTCGTACTGGCTGAATGCAGTCTGTTTGGTCGGGTTGTCGTTCGCGTTGTAGCGAATAACGTTGCTGATCAACAGGGCGTTCGCCAGACCGTGAGGAATGTGAAACTGAGAACCCAGTTTGTGCGCCATGGAGTGACATACACCCAGGAAGGCGTTCGCAAACGCGATACCAGCGATGGTTGCTGCACTGTGAACGCGCTCACGTGCTACCGGGTTTTTAGACCCTTCGTGGTAGGACGCTGGCAGGTTTTCTTTCAGCAGTTTCAACGCTTGCAGAGCCTGGCCGTCGGAGAACTCAGAGGCCAGAACGGAAACGTAAGCTTCCAGGGCGTGAGTGACCGCATCAAGACCACCGAAAGCACACAGGGATTTCGGCATATCCATCACCAGGTTGGCATCGACAATCGCCATATCCGGGGTCAGCGCGTAGTCTGCCAGCGGATATTTCTGACCTGTAGCGTCGTCGGTTACTACCGCAAACGGCGTGACTTCAGAACCGGTACCGGAAGTGGTGGTGACAGCGATCATTTTCGCTTTCACACCCATTTTCGGGAACTTGTAGATACGTTTACGGATGTCCATAAAGCGCAGCGCCAGTTCTTCGAAGTGAGTTTCCGGGTGCTCGTACATAACCCACATGATTTTCGCAGCATCCATCGGGGAACCGCCGCCCAGCGCGATGATCACGTCTGGTTTGAAGGAGTTAGCCAGCTCTGCGCCTTTGCGAACAACGGTCAGGGTTGGGTCTGCTTCAACTTCAAAGAACACTTCAACTTCAACGCCAGCCGCTTTCAGAACAGAGGTGATCTGGTCTGCGTAGCCGTTGTTGAACAGGAAGCGGTCAGTCACGATGAGCGCACGTTTGTGGCCATCAGTAATCACTTCATCCAGCGCGATTGGCAGTGAGCCACGGCGGAAGTAGATAGATTTCGGAAGTTTGTGCCACAACATGTTTTCAGCTCGCTTAGCAACGGTTTTTTTGTTGATCAGGTGCTTAGGACCAACGTTTTCAGAGATGGAGTTACCACCCCATGAACCACAACCCAGAGTCAGGGAAGGTGCGAGTTTGAAGTTATACAGGTCACCGATACCACCCTGAGAAGCCGGGGTGTTAATCAGGATACGCGCGGTTTTCATCATCTGACCGAAGTGAGCGACGCGTTCCGGCTGGTTGTCCTGGTCGGTATACAGGCAAGAGGTATGACCGATACCGCCCATGGCAACCAGTTTTTCAGCTTTAACAACAGCATCTTCGAAGTCTTTGGCGCGGTACATTGCCAGCGTCGGAGACAGTTTTTCGTGTGCAAACGGTTCGCTTTCGTCGACAACTTTCACTTCACCAATCAGAATCTTGGTGGTCGCCGGTACGGTGAAGCCTGCCAGTTCTGCGATTTTAGCCGCAGGCTGACCCACGATAGCGGCGTTCAGCGCGCCATTTTTCAGAATGATGTCCTGAACGGCTTTCAGCTCTTTACCCTGCAGCATGTAGCCGCCGTGGCTGGCGAAACGTTCGCGAACGGCGTCGTATACGGAATCAACCACAACAACAGACTGTTCAGACGCACAAATTACGCCGTTATCGAAGGTTTTAGACATCAGCACGGATGCAACAGCACGTTTGATATCAGCGGTTTCGTCGATAACAACCGGGGTGTTACCTGCGCCTACGCCGATTGCTGGTTTACCGGAGCTGTATGCTGCTTTAACCATGCCTGGACCACCGGTCGCGAGGATCAGGTTGATGTCCGGGTGGTGCATCAGGGCGTTAGACAGTTCTACAGACGGTTGGTCAATCCAGCCGATCAGATCTTTCGGCGCGCCAGCAGCGATAGCTGCCTGCAGGACGATGTCTGCTGCTTTGTTCGTTGCATCTTTAGCACGCGGATGCGGAGAGAAGATGATAGCGTTACGCGTCTTCAGGCTGATCAGTGATTTAAAGATAGCGGTTGAAGTCGGGTTGGTAGTCGGGACGATACCACAGATAATGCCGATAGGTTCAGCGATGGTGATGGTACCGAAGGTGTCGTCTTCAGAGAGGACGCCACAGGTTTTTTCATCTTTATAGGCGTTATAGATGTATTCAGAAGCAAAGTGGTTTTTGATCACTTTATCTTCAACAATACCCATGCCGGATTCGGCAACAGCCATTTTTGCGAGAGGAATTCGAGCATCTGCGGCAGCCAGAGCGGCGGCGCGGAAGATTTTGTCGACTTGTTCTTGAGTGAAACTGGCATATTCACGCTGGGCTTTTTTTACGCGCTCTACGAGTGCGTTAAGTTCAGCGACATTAGTAACAGCCATAATGCTCTCCTGATAATGTTAAACTTTTTTAGTAAATCATCTGCTCGACAAGTCAGTATAGACAGAGCGCTACCAGCTTGCTTAGACCTTAAAGGAACAATCCACAACCCGTTCCCGATTCACTGATTTACTAAAAGAGCTTCGAACTCAAAGAGCGTTGCCTGAACTTCTTTCAGAGAATTTCCCTGAAATCTGTCGGCGTAATCAAGATTACTCACTTCTGAGTATGAAATATGTGATCAGCGTCAAAATTACGCCAAGCTGACACCTTTCAGCAGCCCCATTTTAGTAAAGATTGTAAATTGTTAACCATGGGTTGTGATGATTGGAGTGCACATTAGCATAATTTAAATCAATATATAACATTCTGTATTTCCGTGATTTTTGCAGAATTCTGGTGAAGTATGCCGCCAAACAGCGTATCTTCTGCGGAGTTTTTGTATTCATTTTTCGTCAACTACCACTTTTTATGGTGTTTCGGAGTTCACGTGACTCAGGCTCTGTTTGATTTTCCGATTTTTGTGAAGTTTTTTATTGGGCTATTCGCGCTGGTAAACCCGGTTGGGATCATCCCCGTCTTCATCAGTATGACGAGCTACCAGACGGCGGCGGCGCGTAATAAAACCAATATGACGGCGAACCTCTCCGTCGCCATTATTCTGTGGACCTCGCTGTTTCTCGGCGATGGCATTCTGCAACTCTTCGGGATCTCCATCGACTCCTTCCGCATTGCGGGCGGTATCCTGGTGGTCACCATCGCAATGTCGATGATCAGCGGTAAGCTGGGGGAAGATAAGCAGAACAAACAGGAAAAATCAGAGACGGCGATTCGCGAAAGCGTGGGCGTTGTGCCATTAGCGCTGCCGTTGATGGCTGGGCCTGGCGCAATCAGTTCTACTATCGTGTGGGGGACGCGCTTTCATACGCTTCCTTATCTCGCCGGTTTTACGGTGGCCATTGCGCTGTTTGCTTTCTGCTGTTGGGGGCTCTTTCGCATCGCGCCCTGGCTAGTGCGCTTGTTAGGGCAGACCGGTATCAACGTCATCACCCGTATCATGGGTCTGTTGCTAATGGCGCTGGGTATTGAATTTATTGTGACCGGAATAAAAGCCATTTTCCCGGGGCTTGTGAACTAACTTCCTTTCTCAGCCGGCAGAGCAGCAGACTCTGCCGGTTGCTCCATTATTCGCAAATCATATCGAATATAGTGCTAATGGCATGAGCGATAAGTCTTAGTGATGATAGACAAAATTCACTAATATCATTGCCTTAGCGCTGCACCCTCCATCGGGCATTGCCATCTCTTATGTTATTTCTCTCACACTATACTGTTACGCTTGCTGTCGGATAATCGAAATGATATTAGTAATTTTGACCATCCGACAGATTAATGTACTAAATAATGAACGAATGTTAATTATTTGTATATAAGATGAGCTAAAGTTTCATTGATACGCTGATTGTCGGAGGTGATGTCGCTATCTCTTTGAACAATAACGCGTTGTTTTAAACTGGCAGTGCGTTGAATTCACGGATAAAGCGGCCTGATGGCGATGAAAAGAGAATTGCTTAACAAATTTGCAAATTATATTGGCGGCGAAGAAGGGCATTTGGTACTTTCCGGCCTTATACCGTCGCGGATAGTGAAGAGATAACACAGGTGGCTCGACAGGGGAGACACCTTGAATGAATCGACGACAGGCTGCCAAAGAGCGGCCGTAATAAAAAAGTCGGTGATAGCAAGCAGTACCAAAAAACTGGCAGACGCAAAAGCTCCTGCGCTGTACAGAGACCCCAAAGGGGATAACAGGCTGGCAAGATCCAGTAATTATAATGAGCGGAGTATCAACACAATGTCCATCATCACGAAGAAAAGCGTAATCGCTGCGGGAATTTTCACGGCGCTATTGGCAGGGAATGCAGCAATGGCTGCTGATGTGCCCGCAGGCGTACAGTTGGCAGAAAAACAGACGCTGGTACGCAATAACGGCTCTGAAGTACAGTCACTCGATCCACACAAAATTGAAGGCGTTCCGGAATCCAATATCAGCCGCGACCTGTTTGAAGGCCTGCTGGTCAGCGATCTCGATGGTCACCCGTCTCCGGGCGTGGCGGAATCCTGGGACAACAAAGATTTTAAAGTCTGGACTTTCCATCTGCGTAAAGATGCAAAATGGTCGGATGGCTCTCCGGTAACTGCACAAGATTTCGTCTATAGCTGGCAGCGTTCAGTTGACCCGAAAACGGCATCCCCGTACGCCAGCTATCTGCAATATGGCCATATCGCCAATATTGATGGCATCCTCGAAGGCAAAAAACCGATTACCGACCTCGGCGTGAAAGCCGTTGATGACCATACCTTAGAAGTCACCTTAAGTGAGCCCGTTCCGTACTTCTATAAACTGCTGGTACACCCATCAACCTCTCCGGTGCCCAAAGCCGCTATTGAGAAATTTGGCGAAAAATGGACCCAGCCTGCAAACATCGTGACCAATGGCGCGTATAAATTAAAAGACTGGGTGGTCAACGAACGTATTGTGCTTGAACGTAGCCCTACCTACTGGGATAACGCCAAAACCGTCGTTAACCAGGTGACCTACCTGCCTATTTCTTCTGAAGTGACCGACGTGAACCGCTACCGCAGCGGTGAAATCGACATGACCTATAACAACATGCCGATTGAACTGTTCCAGAAACTGAAAAAAGAGATCCCTGACGAAGTTCACGTCGACCCGTATCTGTGCACTTACTACTACGAAATTAATAACCAACGTGCGCCATTTACCGATGTGCGCGTGCGTACCGCGCTGAAGCTGGGTATGGACCGCGATATTATCGTCAATAAAGTGAAAGCGCAGGGGGATAAGCCGGCATTTGGCTTCACGCCGCCATACACCGATGGCGCAAAATTAACACAGCCAGAGTGGTTTAGCTGGAGCCAGGATAAACGTAATGAAGAAGCGAAAAAACTGCTGGCAGAAGCGGGTTATACCGCAGACAAACCGTTAACCATTAATTTGCTGTACAACACCTCCGATCTGCATAAAAAACTGGCAATTGCCGCCTCTTCAATCTGGAAGAAAAATATCGGCGTCAATGTTAAACTGGTCAACCAGGAGTGGAAAACCTTCCTCGATACGCGTCATCAGGGAACCTTTGATGTTGCGCGTGCGGGCTGGTGTGCCGATTATAACGAACCGACATCCTTCCTTAATATGATGCTTTCTAATAGCTCGATGAATACCCCGCACTATAAGAGCCCGGCATTCGACAGCATTATGGCAGAAACGCTCAAAGCTACCAGCGAGGCACAGCGTACGGCGCTGTACGATAAAGCAGAACAGCAACTGGATAAAGACAGCGCGATTGTTCCGGTTTATTACTACGTGAACGCCCGTCTGGTGAAACCGTGGGTTGGCGGTTATACCGGCAAAGACCCAATGGATAATACGTATACTAAAAATATGTACATTGTGAAGCACTAATGGCAATACGTGAGGCAGGCCCGGCCTGTCTCACGGTGTCTCGCTTATCGCATTATTGAAGGCACTGGCCAAAAGGTACGGGCAATGTTGAAATTTATACTTCGTCGCTGTCTGGAAGCGATTCCGACGCTATTTATTCTTATTACCATTTCATTCTTTATGATGCGCCTTGCGCCGGGAAGTCCTTTCACCGGTGAGCGCACCTTACCGCCAGAAGTCATGGCGAACATTGAAGCGAAATACCACTTAAACGATCCCATCACCACGCAATACTTCAGTTACCTGAAGCAGCTGGCGCACGGCGATTTCGGGCCATCTTTTAAATATAAAGATTATTCGGTTAACGATCTGGTGGCGAGCAGCTTCCCGGTATCGGCGAAATTGGGGGCGGCCGCTTTTATTCTGGCGGTGGTATTAGGCGTCACTGCGGGCGTGATTGCAGCGCTTAAACAAAACACCAAATGGGACTACTCGGTAATGGGCGTCGCGATGACCGGGGTGGTGATACCCAGTTTTGTCGTCGCGCCGTTGCTGGTGATGATCTTCGCCATTACGCTGAAATGGCTTCCCGGCGGCGGCTGGAACGGCGGGGCGCTGAAATTTATGATCCTGCCGATGGTGGCGCTGTCGCTGGCCTATATCGCCAGTATCGCGCGTATCACCCGCGGCTCGATGATTGAAGTGCTGCACTCCAACTTTATCCGCACCGCGCGCGCCAAAGGCCTGCCGATGCGGCGGATTATTTTCCGTCACGCCTTAAAACCTGCGTTGCTGCCGGTGCTCTCCTATATGGGGCCCGCGTTTGTCGGCATCATCACCGGTTCAATGGTTATCGAAACCATTTATGGCCTGCCGGGGATTGGGCAACTGTTCGTCAACGGGGCGCTGAACCGCGATTATTCGCTGGTGCTGAGCCTGACCATTCTGGTCGGTGCGCTGACAATCTTGTTTAACGCGGTCGTGGATGTGCTTTACGCCGTGATTGACCCTAAAATCCGTTACTGAGTCTGGAGTTCGCCATGATATTGAGTAAGAAAAATAGCGAGGCGCTGGAGAACTTCAGTGAACAACTGGATGTTGAAGGTCGCAGCCTGTGGCAGGATGCGCGCCGTCGCTTTATGCATAACCGTGCAGCGGTTGCCAGCCTGGTGGTATTAGTGCTGATCGCTCTGTTCGTCACCCTGGCGCCGATGCTGTCGCAGTTCTCCTATTTCGATACGGACTGGGGAATGATGTCGAGTGCGCCAGATATGGAATCCGGTCACTACTTTGGTACTGACTCCTCCGGGCGTGACCTGCTGGTGCGCGTGGCAATCGGCGGTCGCATCTCGCTGATGGTCGGGATTGCCGCAGCGCTGGTGGCGGTGATTGTCGGCACGCTGTACGGATCGCTGTCTGGTTACCTCGGCGGCAAAGTCGACTCGGTCATGATGCGTCTGCTGGAAATCCTCAACTCCTTCCCGTTCATGTTCTTCGTTATCCTGCTGGTGACCTTCTTTGGTCAGAACATCCTGTTGATTTTCGTGGCTATCGGCATGGTTTCCTGGCTGGATATGGCGCGTATCGTTCGTGGGCAAACGCTCAGCCTGAAACGCAAAGAATTTATCGAAGCCGCGCAGGTCGGCGGTGTGTCTACTGCCAGCATCGTGGTGCGCCACATTGTGCCGAACGTGCTTGGCGTGGTGGTGGTTTACGCATCGCTGCTGGTCCCAAGCATGATTCTGTTTGAATCTTTCCTGAGCTTCCTTGGTCTGGGTACCCAGGAGCCGCTGAGCAGTTGGGGTGCATTGCTGAGCGATGGCGCCAACTCAATGGAAGTTTCTCCATGGCTGCTGCTGTTCCCGGCGGGTTTCCTGGTGGTCACCCTGTTCTGTTTCAACTTTATCGGCGATGGCCTGCGTGATGCCCTCGACCCGAAAGACCGTTAAGGAGAGCCGTGATGAGCGTAATTGATACGGCTAAAGCGCCGCAAACGCAGGCGCAAACGGGCCTGCTGCTGGATGTAAAAGATCTGCGCGTGACGTTTAAAACGCCCGACGGCGATGTGACGGCGGTGAACGACCTCAACTTTAATCTGCGCGCCGGGGAAACACTGGGTATTGTTGGTGAGTCCGGTTCCGGTAAATCGCAAACCGCGTTTGCCCTGATGGGGCTGCTGGCGGGTAACGGACGGATTGGCGGTTCGGCTACCTTTAACGGTAAAGAGATCCTCAACCTGCCGGAACACGCATTAAATAAACTGCGCGCTGAGCAAATCTCGATGATCTTCCAGGACCCGATGACCTCACTGAACCCGTATATGCGCGTTGGTGAGCAGTTGATGGAAGTTCTGATGCTGCACAAAAACATGAGTAAAGCGGAAGCGTTTGAAGAATCGGTCAAAATGCTTGATGCGGTAAAAATGCCGGAAGCGCGTAAGCGTATGAAAATGTACCCGCATGAGTTCTCCGGCGGCATGCGTCAGCGCGTGATGATTGCGATGGCGCTGCTGTGCCGGCCTAAGCTGCTGATAGCCGATGAACCGACGACTGCGCTGGATGTCACGGTACAGGCGCAAATCATGACGCTGCTCAACGAACTGAAGCGCGAATTTAATACCGCTATTATCATGATTACTCACGATCTCGGCGTCGTTGCGGGTATCTGCGATAAAGTGCTGGTGATGTACGCCGGGCGTACCATGGAATACGGCAACGCGCGCGATGTCTTCTATCATCCGGCGCATCCTTACTCTATTGGTTTGCTCAATGCCGTTCCGCGTCTCGACGCGGAAGGTGAATCGCTGTTAACCATTCCGGGTAACCCACCGAACCTGCTTCGCCTGCCTAAGGGGTGTCCGTTCCAGCCGCGCTGTCCGCACGCGATGGAGATTTGCAGCAGCGCGCCGCCTCTTGAGACGTTCGCGCCAGGTCGCTTACGCGCCTGCTTTAAGCCTGTGGGGGAACTTGTATGAACGCCGTCACTGAAGATAGAAAAATTCTGCTCGAAATCGCCGACTTAAAAGTCCACTTTGATATTAAGGATGGCAAACAGTGGTTCTGGCAACCGGCCAAAACCCTGAAAGCCGTCGATGGCGTCACGCTGCGTTTGTATGAAGGGGAAACGCTGGGTGTGGTAGGGGAATCTGGCTGCGGGAAATCCACCTTTGCGCGTGCAATTATCGGCCTGGTGAAAGCCACTGACGGACGCGTGGCCTGGCTGGGGAAAGATTTGCTGGGCATGAAGCCGGACGAATGGCGCGATGTGCGCAGCGATATCCAGATGATTTTCCAGGATCCGCTAGCGTCACTCAACCCGCGCATGACCATTGGTGAAATCATTGCCGAGCCGCTGCGTACCTATCATCCGAAAATGCCGCGCCAGGAAGTGCGCGATCGGGTGAAAGCGATGATGATGAAAGTGGGGCTGTTGCCGAACCTGGTCAACCGTTATCCGCATGAATTCTCCGGCGGTCAGTGTCAGCGAATCGGTATTGCACGCGCGCTGATCCTCGAACCGAAACTGATTATTTGCGATGAACCGGTTTCGGCGCTGGATGTGTCCATTCAGGCGCAGGTGGTGAACCTGTTGCAGCAGTTGCAGCGCGAAATGGGCCTGTCGTTAATCTTTATCGCCCACGATCTGGCGGTAGTGAAACACATTTCCGATCGCGTGCTGGTGATGTATTTGGGTCATGCAGTGGAATTGGGCACCTATGACGAGGTGTATCACAACCCGCTGCATCCTTATACTAAAGCGCTGATGTCGGCGGTGCCGGTTCCCGATCCGGATCTGGAAAAGCAGAAAACCATTCAGCTGCTGGAGGGGGAACTACCGTCGCCGATTAACCCTCCATCGGGCTGTGTCTTCCGCACCCGCTGCCCGATCGCCGGGCCGGAGTGTGCGAAAACCCGACCGGTGCTGGAGGGCAGCTTCCGGCACGCGGTTTCCTGCCTGAAGGTAGACCCGTTATAATCGCAAGGGCTGACAATTGTCAGCCCTTTTTCTTATGAGGTTAAAACGTGTTGGTCATGCAAACATTTCGTCGACGGATATATCACGCGCTGTTCGACCATAACCGGCGTTCCGCCCGTCGCTTTGAAGCGCTGTGTGGGTTATTTGCACTGTTAAGCGTGGTGGTGATTTTTATTGAGTCAGGCGTCGGAACCACTTATCACCTGACGTACGATGAATGGCACCTTTTTGTGTGGGTGGAAGTTTTCTTCACGCTGGTATTTACCCTCGAATATTTTTTGCGTGTATTCAGTTGGCCGCAGCCAGCGCGTTATGTTTTTAGCCTTTGGGGTTTTATCGATCTCGCCACTATTTTACCGTTTTACGTGATCATGCTGTGGCCGGAGATTGGCATTGATTATCTCTTCGCCTGGCGGGCGATGCGCGTTATTCGCGTGCTGCGTATTCTGAAATTATTACGCCTGATGCCGGCATTAAATGGTATCTGGGGAGCGATTGTTAAATCGCGTCATCAGCTTATTCTGTTCTACGCGTTTATCTCGATTGTTATGGTTGTCGCGGGTGCATTAATGTACGGCATTGAAGGGCCGGCGAATGGCTTCACCACCTTAAGCACCTCGGTCTACTGGGCTATTGTTACCGTAACAACCGTAGGCTACGGTGATATCACGCCGCACACGGCGCCTGGGCGGGCGGTCGCATCGCTGCTAATTTTGATTGGTTATTCCGTTATCGCGATTCCGACCGGCATTATTACCTCACAAATGAGCGGTGAAATAGCCAAACGTCAGCTGGCAAGAATTTGCCCGGACTGTCAGCAGAGCGGGCATGAAACTGCCGCGAAATATTGTAAAGCCTGTGGCGGAAAACTACCGGAAGAATAAAAAAAGGGGCAGCGCTGGCTGCCCCTTCACACATCTTATTCGCGCCAGAGGATGTGGCACAACTTGTGGTCTTTCTCGCGACACAGCAGTACGCGCGCAAAGATATCGTTAATTTCGCCACCATCGGTATCGGCAAGGCCAATGACCACTTCGGCGAAGAAGTCCGGGTTCAAATCGAAATCAACGTGTTCCTGCCAGTCTTCTGACGGGTCGAATAACTCTGCACCGCCGCGTTCTTCAAACTGTAGGTTAAACAGAATGACATCAGCGGGATCGAGGTTATCAACCGCCAGTTCGAGAAAACTATCGTAAGCCTGTTCGAGCGTTTCGTCTTCGGTCAGGCGATTGTTTAAATCCATATCCATGATGATTACCTGTTTAACATCTGATGGGCACGTTTTACAGCAACGGGCTAAAGAAGTAAAACAGTCGCTCAGCGATGCGGTGCCAGAACGGGCGTTTCATCCATAAACGGGCGTCCAGCAGGCGGGAGCGGGAGATATAATCATCCTGCACTGCCGCGAGATCGCCACCGAAACCGGCGTCATCGATGACCAGCGTAATTTCGAAGTTAAGCCACAGGCTGCGCATATCCAGGTTAACGGTACCCACCAGGCTTAATTCGCCATCGACCAGTACGCTTTTGGTGTGCAGCAGACCGCCTTCAAACTGATAGATTTTGACACCCGCCGCCAGCAGTTCGGTAAAGAATGCCCGGCTGGCCCAGCCGACCAGAACCGAGTCATTCTTGCGCGGCAGGATAATGCTGACGTCCACACCACGCTGTGCAGCGGTACAGATAGCGTGCAGCAGATCATCGCTCGGCACGAAGTAGGGGGTGGTCATAATCAGGTACTCGCGGGCCGCGTAGGTTGCGGTGAGCAGCGCCTGGTGGATCAAATCTTCCGGGAAACCGGGGCCTGAGGCAATGGTGTGAATCGTGTGCCCGCTGGCTTCTTCAAAGGGCATAATGTTGGTATCGGGTGGTGGCGGCAGAATGCGTTTGCCCGTCTCGATTTCCCAGTCGCAGGAATAAACGATACCCATCCCGGTGGCGACCGGGCCTTCCATACGCGCCATCAAATCAACCCACTGACCCACGCCGGAGTCTTGTTTAAAGAAGCGCGGATCGACCATGTTCATACTGCCGGTGTAGGCAATATAGTTGTCGATCATGATCATTTTGCGGTGCTGGCGTAAATCCATACGTCGAAGGAAGACACGCATCAGGTTAACTTTCAGCGCCTCAACCACTTCGATGCCGGAGTTTCGCATCATTGCCGCCCATGGGCTACGGAAGAAGGCGACGCTGCCCGCCGAGTCGAGCATCAATCTGCAGTGAACGCCGCGTCGTGCCGCCGCCATCAGCGACTCCGCAACCTGATCGGCCATGCCGCCGGGCTGCCAGATGTAAAACACCATCTCAATATTGTGGCGTGCCAGCTGGATATCACGGATAAGCGCCTGCATCACGTCGTCAGAACTGGTCAGCAGCTGAAGCTGGTTTCCCTTCATGCCCGCAATGCCCTGGCGACGTTCGCAAAGCTTAAATAAAGAAGAAGCGACCGGGCTGTTGTCTTGCGCGAAAATATGTTTGCACGCTTTGAGATCGTTCAGCCATTTCGCTGTGGAGGGCCACATCGCGCGTGCGCGCTCGGCCCGGCGTTTGCCGAGATGCAGCTCGCCCACCGAGAGATAAGCGATAATCCCGACCAGCGGCAGAATGTAGATAACCAGCAACCATGCCATTGCCGAAGGAACCGCGCGGCGTTTCATCAGAATACGCAGCGTTACCCCCGCAATTAACAACCAGTACCCCAGAATAGCCAGCCAACTCACGACGGTGTAAAAGGTTGTCATAGTCAGAAAGTCCTTTTGAAAGCGTTTGTTATGAGTTTACGCATCAGGATTCATCTGGCAAATAAAAACGCGAGGGAAAAGCGCTGGTAAGCCGATTTCCCGGGGGTATAATAACGGCTCTTCTTCGATAAGAGCGGTAGAAATGAAGCGTAGTAGACCGGAAGTGGGGCGCTGGCGGATGTTGCGTCAGGCGAGCCGCCGCAAAGCCCGTTGGCTGGAAGCGCAGTCGCGCCGTAATATGCGTATCCACTCCATCAGAAAGAGCCTGGTCGGGCGACAGCGTAATTGCTTGCTGTACGCCATTTACGATCTTTAATGGCAAAAGGGCACCTCTTGCGGTGCCCGATGTTTTTCTGAACTCAGAATACTTTTTTGTACGGACGCACGGTAACGCGTTCATACACGCCCGCCGCCACATACGGGTCGTCCTGTGCCCAGGACTGCGCCGCTTCCAGTGATTCGAACTCAGCAATGACCGTTGAGCCGCTAAAACCCGCAGCGCCGGGATCGTTACTATCAACCGCAGGCATCGGGCCCGCCGTCAGAAGGCGACCTTCATCATGCAGCAGTTGTAAACGGGCCAGGTGAGCCGGGCGGACAGACAGACGTTTCTCAAGGGTGTCGGCGTAATCTTCAGCGTAAATGACGTAAAGCACGGGCAGAACTCCTGTTTTAGTTAGCTGTAAATTACGGTAAGTGAAAGCGACAACGACTGCAATGCAAAGTTAAAACAATGATAAAGCAGGGTGGCCGGGCGTGCTTTTTTTCAGCAAAAGCGGCGGAAACTTGACGGAAGATAAGATGCCTTATTGAATATGATTGCTATTTGCATTTAAAATCACACTCATCATTTTTCAACAGTAACGATTATGACTTCAATGACCCTTGATTTACCTCGCCGCTTTCCGTGGCCAACATTGCTGTCCGTTGGTATTCACGGTGCCGTCGTGGCGGGCCTGCTTTACACCTCGGTACATCAGGTTATTGAACTGCCCGCACCCGCTCAGCCTATTTCCATTACGATGGTCGCGCCTTCCGACCTCGAGCCGCCTCAGGCCGTTCAGCCGCCGCAACCCGTAGCCGAGCCTGAACCCGAGCCCGAACCGGAAGTGGTTCCCGAACCGCCAAAAGAAGCGCCGGTGGTTATTGAAAAACCGAAACCTAAGCCGAAGCCAAAACCGAAACCTAAGCCGGTGAAAAAAGTGGAAGAGCGTAAGCCGGAAGTGAAGCCGGTAGAAACGCGTCCATTATCGACGACGACCAACGATGCGCCACCGGCGCGCTCTGTCGCCAATAACCAGACGGGCACCAGTAAGCCGACGATCACGGCACCGACGGGGCCGAAAGCGTTAAATCGCTCGCAGCCTAGCTATCCGTCTCGCGCACTGGCGCTGCGTATTGAAGGTAAAGTTCGCGTCAAGTTTGATGTGACGGCTGATGGGCGAGTGGAAAACGTTGAAATTCTTTCCGCGCAGCCGTCGAATATGTTCGAACGCGACGTGAAAGCGGCGATGCGTAAATGGCGCTACGAAGCCGGCAAGCCGGGTAACGGTTTGATCATGAACATTGAGTTCCGCCTCAAAGGCGTACAGATGAGCTAAACCAGAAAGCCCCCGAATTCGGGGGCTTTTGCTATCCGGTTTACGCTGCCAGCACGTTATCCAGCGCTTTCTGCGCAATCACCAGATGCTGCCCACCGAACAGAATTGCCCGGTTGAACAAGGTATAAAGTTGATAGACCGACTGGCGTTCAAGAAAATCAGCCGGCAGCGGTGAGACGGACTGGTACCCGTCGTAAATTTGCGGCGGCTGTTCCGGATGCAGCGGCAGCATCGCCAGGTCGCATTCACGGTCACCCCAGTAGCAGGCAGGATCGAAGATATAAGGGCCGTTCGGGCCGAGCGCACAGTTGTTAGACCACAAATCGCCGTGCAATAACGCAGGCTGCGGCTGATGTGAGCTCAGGCGTTGCTGAACGTGATCGACAATGGCATCAATGTCGCCAAATTCCATCCCTTTCTCCGCAGCAAGTTCCAGCTGCCAGCCAATTCGCTGCTCGGCAAAAAAGGTAGACCAGCGGCGCTGCCAGGCGTTCGGCTGTGGCGTGGTGGAGAGGTCGTTATCAAAGTCGAGGCCAAACTGCGGCTGATCGCTCCACTGATGAAGACGCGCAATTTGTTGCCCAAGTAAGAATGCGTTGTGCGCGTCCAGCGGACGGGGAGGGAGATATTCCATCACCAGGAAGCTGTAATCGCGGTCTGAACCGACGGCGAAAACTTTCGGCACCGTCACGGTTTTACTGCGGGACAAGAGTTCGAGTTGGTCAGCTTCCGCCGTGAAGATGGGCAGCAGCTCACGTTCATCGCATTTCACAAAGAGATCGCGACCTGCGTAGCGAATATGCCATGCGGCGTGGATCTCACCGCCTGGCAGTTCGTCGCGCTGCTCGATTTCACCTTTGCCGAGTTGTTCACTTAACAGGTTACCGATCGCTTGCCACATGATGTCTCTCCCCATGTTTTCTGCCAGATCATAAGGTTAGCGCACAAATGCGGTGCAAAAACTCGAACTAACGCACAACCAGGAGTTAAAATGCCGGAACAGCATTTATTGATCTTTCAGCCACTGCTAGAATGTGATTACGTCAATATCAACAGATTTGCCGATAGCGGTATCCGCAAGCCCGCTCACTAACGCCTTAATTTCCTGACTATTTTGCGGGCTAACCAGGCCAAATGTGTTGGTGCCAAGTTCGTGAACTTTGCCTTCATCATCCGCGAGTGTAAGAGTAAATCCGGCTCGGGTCAGATGATTATTGAGTTCATTAAGCTCAGTTAGCGTCTCTTCCTGAAATTTAATCGTCACGACGTAACGGGTGATATCACCGCTCATAATTCACCTCATTGTTAACAATAGAATTTTTTTAGCATAGTCGATTGGCGCGATTTCGCGACCCGGACGGAGATCCCGGGCCGGAGTTCATTATTTATTCTGCGACAAATAATCGAAGATTTGCTGCGTGTTTTCGTGAGAGCAGAGACGAGTGCCCTGATTAATCGTGGCCGCGCTCCCGGCGGCAACGCCGTAACGCACCATCTCCTCAAGCCCGGCATTTTCCGCCAGTTTCAACACCATCGCGCCCACCATGCTGTCACCTGCGCCAACGGTGCTCTGGCTCTTTATCGGCGGCGGTACGACCTGAACGCAGTTTTTCGCATCCACGGCAAGCGCGCCCTGAGCGCCGAGGGATACGACCACCCGTGTGGCTTTTCCACTGTGAATGATCTCTTCAGCTGCTTTGCGCACATCATCTGGCTGAATTAAATCGCGTTGCACTAATGCACTGAGTTCTTTCTGATTCGGTTTGACTAACTCAATGTGGCCGATATCCAGCGCGGCGGCCAGCGCATCGCCGGAGCTATCAACAACGCAACGTACACCATGCTGTTGTGCTGACTTAATTAATGCGACAAAGCGTTCAAGGCTAACGCCGGGGGGAAGGCTGCCGCTTATCACTAACAGTGAACCGGCTTCAATTTGGGTGACTTTCTCTTCGAGCTTACGAATTTCGTCCTCATGCAGCGTAGCGCCGGGCATCACAAAGCGGTATTGCTCCCCGCTGGTGTTAACGTGGACGTGGAGATTCTGGCGTGTCCATTCCCGCGCCTCAACACATTCTACCGGGACATGTTCTTCGGTTAGCAGGGCGGCGAGGTGTTCACCCGTCGCGCCGCCTACGGGAAAAATTGCCGTCGCCTTTCCGCCTAAAAATGTAATCGCGCGGGAGACGTTAATTCCGCCTCCGCCAGGTTCAAAAACCGGTGAGCTACAACGTAGTTTCCCTTCGGGATAAATTTGCGGCGTCTGCGTGGCGCTGTCGAGCGAAGGGGCGAATGTGAGCGTATAAATCTTAACCATTACTATTACCTCCCTTTATGACCATAAGGCCAGACCTGTCTCAGCCAGAATGTAAGTCTGGCACCGAAAAGGCGAGAGTGAAAGTCACAACACTATAATTTTCAATAAAATGGAAAGCTTTACGTGCGAATATCTATATGAAATAAAGCGCGTTTTGAGATCGTTCTTATTCAAAAAATGAAAGAAGAATTCATTGCTATGTTATGCGGCGCTTTTTATAATTTGTTACCTTTCAATGGACCGCCTGTCGTTGATCCTCGCGAAAGTTTCCGGGACCGTTAAGGTCTCTTTTTTTGTTGTACGGACTCTTTATAAATGAAGCTTTTGAAGACAGTACCCGCGGCTGTGATGCTGCTGGGTGGCGTGTTTGCGTCAATGTATGCAGCTGCCGATGATTCCGTTTTTACTGTCATGGATGACCCTTCCTCCGCGAAGAAGCCTTTTGAAGGCACTGTTAATGCGGGCTATCTGGCCCAGTCGGGTAACACCAAGAGTTCCTCACTGACCGCTGACTCCACCCTAACCTGGTATGGTAATACAACCGCCTGGTCTCTGTGGGGAAATGCCAGCAATACCTCTTCTAATGATGAGCGATCTTCTGAAAAATATGCCGTAGGCGGACGTAGCCGTTATAACATGACGGATACAGACTATTTATTCGGCCAGGCCAGCTGGCTGACCGACCGTTACAATGGTTACCGCGAGCGTGACGTGTTTACCGCCGGTTATGGTCGCCAGTTCCTCAATGGCCCGGTGCACAGTTTCCGTTTCGAATTTGGTCCGGGTGTTCGTTATGACAAGTACACCAATGACGAAACAGAAACCCAGGCTTTGGGTTATGCTTCAGGCACTTATGCCTGGCAGATGACCGATACGGCGAAATTCACGCAGGGTGTTTCTGTGTTTGGTTCAGACGACACCACGGTGAACTCCGAAAGCGCCCTGAACGTCGCCATCAACGAGCACTTTGGTCTCAAGGTTGCCTACAACGTCACCTGGAACTCAGAGCCGCCAGCGACGGCGCCAGAACATACAGATCGACGGACCACGCTTTCTCTCGGTTATAAAATGTAATTTTAAACAGGCCGGAATAACACCGGCCTGTTTGCCATAAATAACGCCCACCTGTATTATTAAATTCTCGACAACGTTTTAAATTTAATAAAAAGAAGATTTCTCCATAATATCTCCATAATTAATCTTGTTGATATATTTTTACCTAATTTGACACGAAAAGCTAAATAATGGGGCTGGTCAAAAATGTGATCTGGATCTACACTGTTGTCAAGGGCGGAAAATGACGCCCGGATTCAAAAGTGCTAATCAAACCAGAGAATAACCATTATGAAAAATATTAAAATCGCAACAGCAGCAGCTGTGCTGTCTGCACTTTCATTCGGTGTATTTGCCGCTGAACCTGCAACGCCTTCTGCCAGTACTCCTGCAACCCAGCACGTCGGAATCACTTCTGCACATGACGTTGAAGCGGGCTCAAACATCGCGCCTGGCTCTCAATCCACTGGCCATTCAATGGATGATGCTTTCAATGTGCATACCCTGGTCGCGGGTGAGTGGTCCTGATAGCATCACGCCTTATTAATAAGAATTCCTTATTGTTCGGTGGTCAGAAAAAACCGGGTAGAGATGTACCGGTTTTTCTATTATTGAGTTTTAGCTTACCGATTGTTAATTGTCGGAATTGTTTGCAAAAATGACCGGGTTGTTAATTTTTGTATTCCACAACGTCAGCCAGCCAACATTGTTACATCGATTAAAATGTTAATCGATCGCACTTTTTGTTTATTTTTTCCTTTCCATGACATTCCTTAACACGTTTATCGCCGAGCGTTTTCCTTCCGCACCTCTTCTGTATCCTGTTGGAGGGAAAAGCAGCATCAGACGCAGGGAAGAGTAATTGCGGCTTTAATCACGTAACAATGATGTGTAAACTAGTTGACGGTGTTATCAACAAGCGGATGTAGGTGGCCTCAATACTCGTATCGATGCCTCATATTTCGCAGAGTGAAGCGGGAATCAGTCCACAACTTGTTGATAAATTTCATTATATTGTTTTGTATGTGCTCTTTCGTGTAGGCCATCAGTGCCATTCCGTTCTGTTCATCCCCGTTTCACCAACCAGTTTTAACCCCCTGCTAACATTGACTAAATCCGCTTTGGGTGTTTCACTCCGTTTTATCATATTCCACTTTATGCCATGAAAAACGTGTACACATCGATGTACATACTTGGCGGGTGTACACCACATGCTCACTGATACCAAACTCCGCAAAATGAACGGCAAGCCGATTGAGAAGCGCATAGAGTTATCCGACGCTAATGGCCTGTCGGTTCGAATCACTCCTAACGGCGTCATTGTCTTCCAGTATCGTTATAAATTTGACGGTAAACCCAGACGCATGACCCTATGGCAGTATGACCAGGTATCGTTGAAAGAGGCCAGGGATCTGGTGTTTGAATATAAGAAGCTTCTCTCGGCCGGCAAAGACCCAATCACTGCCAGAGATATGAGTATAGCTGACAGCATTAAAGCGGCCACGGTTAAAGATTGCATCAGTGCGTGGCTGGAAAGCGCCGGGGCGAGCAAACTGGTAAGAAGGGATGAATGGGAAAGGGCGCTCAACCGTCATGTGGTTCCCTACGTCGGGAGTATGCTCGTAGACGATATGGTTATTTCTCACTGGCAACCGGTATTCAAGCGCATGCGTGAAAACGGAGCAGAAACTTATGCCGGAGAGATCCTTTCTCGCATGAAAACCATCTTTTCTTATTGCATTCGTGTTGAAATGATAAAGCGCAACCCGGTTTCTGATTTGCGAGTTCTCGATGTTGGGAAACCAGCGAAAAAGGGGCACCGTTATCTTAACGATAAAGAGATCGGCGCGTTCTGGCATGCTGTCGAAGCTTCGACTGTTACTCATCAAAACAAATTGCTGTTAAAGCTGCTGTTACTTACCGGGTGTCGTGGTGTTGAGTTGCGCCTCGCGAAGAAGGCTGATTTCGATCTGGAAGGGAGAGTCTGGCGTGTGCCGGATGAAAACTCTAAGACGAGGGAGCCATTTGAAAGGGGGCTGTCTGTTAAGGCGGTTGAAATACTTAATGAAGCGTTTGAGTTGTACCCCGACTTCAGCCAGGTATTTCCGCCAGCAACAAAGAAAGAAGATCGCCCAATGGCTGCCAGCGTGATACTGAATCTTGCGATACAGCTTCGCGCTGATATGACCATTGAGCACTGGTCGATACATGATTTACGCCGCACAGCGAAAACGAAGATGGCAGAACTTGGGATCCCTCCGCATATATCCGAGAAGGTGCTGGGCCATAAACTTGGAGGCGTCCTCGCCATTTATGACCAACACAGCTATGTGAGAGAGCAGCAGGAGGCGTTAGACGTCCTCGCCGCTCACATTCAATCATGCGTTGACTCAACGAACCCCTGAGCCTCCATGAAGCGCATTACATCGCAATAGCGATACTGTTCGCCGCCACGACCGGCATGTGTGCCCGGCGCTTTGCATGGGAATGGTGTGCCAGCGGCTTCCCACTGAATACGCTTGCGATAAAATGTTGTGCGTGAAATGCCACCCAGCATCTGCTGAACGGTTTCTCGATTGATGATGACTGGCGTGATTGCCATCTGTGTACTGATCATGGTTTTCTCCAGGCAAAAAGAAGCCCGGCGTACCGGGCAAAAGGGATAACGGAGCAGTGATTTCGCACCCAATAGCCAGCTCATAACTGGCTATCAGTTGCGTCATTCGGTGAGAAATTCGACCTTTTTCATAATTGCTTCTGCTTCCTGCGGCTCAACATGATCATGCCACTCGGACTCCTCCAGC
>NZ_JBSPEI010000050.1:0-2512 GCF_055796175.1 Pseudocitrobacter sp. 2023LY-00077
TGCTACACCAACATTTAAACTTATCAACGTTGAATCGGGTGGATACCCAGGACTGGCTCTATTTAATACCGCGGTTCCTGATACAGAGAATGGGGCAAGGATTAACCTCGAAACAAACCCAACCAATAAAAATTTTACTTTTATATGGAGACAAAGAGCAGTTACCACAGGCCAAGCCACAGTCACTGTACTAATGCCACCTGCTGGAGTTAGCCGAAACGTTGCATATGTTGAGGAAGTTACCACCCCTGCGAATAGTGGTTGGGGAGCAAATCAGGTTAGCGAAATGCCCGCAGGTAACAGTAACGGTACGCAGCTTAAAACGGGGTGCTATTGGGCGACTTCAGACAATGTTGGTAATCCGGCAAGTTCTGGGGCAGGCATGGGGATAATTCAGATGCCGGGCAATAGCTGGAACTACAGGGGCCAGATTGCCACAACTGACTCAGGGAATGGCAGAGCATTTTTAAGATGCACTGTTGCTAATGTCTTTAGCCCATGGAAAGAATTCACTACTTCAGCCGTATCGGATGAAACGGTAAAAACTAAAGAAAATAAATTAGACTTAGAAGTTGCTCTCGGGAATATCAACAAAATGGAATTCTGGAATTTTATTTTCAATGGCGATAAGACCAGAATAGACCGTGAAACAGGTGAGCTTATAGCCCAGGAAGCGCCAAAACGCCGAGGTATAATGTCACAGCAAATTATGACTATTGATCGGCAGTATGTGAAAAAGATTGGTGATTTATTACACCTCGATCAAACCCCTTTGCTACTGGACGCACTGGCAGCAATCAAGGCTTTGCGGGTGAGAGATGAATCAAAAAGTGAGGAAATGTTGAACATTCAAAAAGAGCTTAGAGAATTGCGCGAGTTGTTAAACAAGTAAGGCAGGCGGTTACTTTCAAAGGTCGGTTTAGGAAGTAGCGACTCTGTAGCCTTCAAAACGATCACAGTATCCGGGCGAGTTGAAACCTCTGTGGGTAATCCTGGTTTCCAGATATCCACAGCAGCAAACCAGTCGGGTTTCGTCAGGCACATGGTCGATGGGGTATCTCACTGGTATGTTGGGAAAGGAGACCCAAGCAGTGATAATATCTATTTCTCATTGCAGAAAATAGGGAACTTCATCTCACTGGGATCTGATGGAGGTATTAATTTATATAGTCAGGCAGCAAGCAAGCCTGTAAATATTAGTTCTCCCACAGTTAATATCAATGCTTCTTCTGGGCCATCATTATCATTATCAAATACGGGGACAGCATCCAGTAATCTGGTAACCCGTCTTTGGGGGCAAAGTAGCCGACCAACCGTAATCGAGTATGGAACACCTAACGGTTATATTTTTTATGCACAAGAAAATACCGATGGTTCAAGGGTTGTTAATGTAAACGGAACCATAGTCGCATCAAATGTGACAGGCTCAGACAGAGATTTGAAAGATAAAATAGAACCAATTACTAATGCTCTTGAAAAGATTGAAAAAATTAACGGTTACACTTACGTTATGAAAGATACGTTGATGCCAGACGCCGGTGTTATTGCACAAGAAATCCTAGAGGTTCTTCCAGAGGCCGTATCCTCATTCGTAAAATTGCCTGAAGGTGTCGAGTTAGGGTCACTGAGTGCAGATGAAGAAAATAAATATCGTTTCTATGCCGTGAACTATGACGCAGTGACGGGCCTTGCCATTCAGGCAATCAAAGAGCTATCTATTCAACTTAATGAATTAAATAATGATATTAATGGTTTGAGGAATCAAACTATTTCATATTCTGATGAGGAGGATAAAAATTCATGATTCATTTGTACGCGCACTGAAATATACTGGTCTGCTGGAATATCAACCGGGTTTCCATCAAGCAGTCCGGGAATTTCATTACGTGCGAATGCTGGCGCTGCCGGATGCGTGCGGTGATATGTTTTTACCAGAATTGAACCATCGGCATTTACTTCATAATCGAGCCATATCAGCGGTTGTTTGTTACGGTCTGTAGGTATGTCAAAACCACCATCTATGCCGCCCCAGGCAGCGTCAGCGTTCAGGCCAGTGCATCCCTCAATCAGGTATTCTCCGACACTCAAACGGCTAACAATACAGCCTTCTGATTCATCGTTGAGCTGGAAGGAGCCATCCCCAAATAACTTAACTATTGGCGACGCGGCTTTCAATGTGCCGTCGCTGGCTTTAGTTGTGTTGCCAGTCCCATACATTTCATAGACATAAATTTCACCAGCAACATTTTTTGCTACTTGCATGGTGTTTCTTGTGTAGTTTACGTACGACATCACTGAAGCCACGCTGCCCAGATTATAGTGGGTACCTCCACCAATACCAGCAAACAGCCCATAACCAGAAGTCCCATTCTGGCGGAAAAAACCAGTTGTGTAATGTTCTTTAAGCACACCTGTGCCAGCAAGAGGTATTGGGTTATTCAAAGTGCATCCAATGCCAAAATCACTTACAGAAAGAATATCTCCGGATGTGCTGTAAGCATCCCTTGTAGCG
>NZ_JBSPEI010000051.1:0-2367 GCF_055796175.1 Pseudocitrobacter sp. 2023LY-00077
ATTCACCTCAATAATGAATTTTCGCGCATGGGATCATGTCATCCTTCAGAGCGGTAAGCACTTCGATAGCCTGTTCGCGGGTTAAGCTGGTGTGGCTGGTGAGCGCGTTAACGATGTTGGTGCCGACCGTCTTGCGATGCTTCACGTCAGCTTCGCGCTTGGCTTGCTCGTCGGCTTTGCGCTTCTCTTCGGCCAGGCGATTTTTTTCTTTTGCTTCAGCCTCGCGAAGAATGCGGTCATTTTCTTCTTGCTGTTTTTGAATCGTCTCAGCGTTAATCAGGAGTTGTTTGATCTGTGCAATGGCTTGTTGCTTGGCATTTTCAGCCGCCCCCATCAATGAGCCAAAGCGATCATCAATAGGCCACGCCTCAGTTTCAGCCAGCGTTTCTTTAATGCACTGGATTGTTCCGCCCTGGCGAACGCCTAAACGCCCTGACTGAGCGATGATCACCTGCTGCTGAATACCGCTGATCTCACTGAGTGCATCCTGGTGCTGTTGGCGTTCACGGTTGGCTTTTTCTTCAGCATCACGAGTGGCTTTTTCAGCGGCTTCTCGCTGGATCTTTTCATCACGCTCACGCTGAGCTTGTTCAGCCAGGCGGCGCTGCTCTTCGCGGTCACGGTCGAAATCCTTGTTCATCAGCAGAGCCATTTCGTGGTCTGCTTCGAACTTGGCTGCCAGCTCTTGATCGAACTTGATGTTCATTTCCAGCGCTTCGGCGTGCATCGCGTTCATGGCTTCTTCAGCCTTAATGCGTTCCTGCTCGGCTTCCCATTCGGTGAGTGGCCGGCGGGTGGCGTCGCGCAGCTCATCACAGGCATCAACGAAACGCTTAATTTCGGCCTCAGCCGGGCGCACAGCTTCTTTCAGGCGCTTCAGGTACTCACGGCCAGGCTTTTCGATTGCCGTCTTGCTGCGGGATACCTGCGCAGCCAGAGAGGCGACACGGTCACGACCTTTCTTCGTGGACAGGTCCGGCACTTCGTTTACTGCTTGGCGGATCTGTTCGAGGTAAGCATCAAGGCCGCCCGCTACGTAAAGCACCGGCGCCTGCTCCGGCTTGATTTCGATGACAGTTAAGTCCGTTACTTCGCTCATGGTTTCTCCTGAAATTTGGATGTGCAGATCCCGCCCGAAGAAGCCAGGCCGATCGGTTGAATAGGGTGGTTGGTATCAGTGAACCATCGGCTCGCCGCGCTCATTCAGCAGCACAACGACGGAATCACTTTTGATGATGGTTTTTTCGAAGATGTTGAAGGCGTACAGGCCTTTCTCAACGTTCGCAGAGGCGCGATAAGTTTTGCCGTGGTGTTGCAGCATTGTGCCCGGTAAAACCTCGCTACGTGGCACTGATGCGGTGCCGTAGTGCATTCCAATCATACCTTCACCTCTACCTGTACCAGGAGGCCAGCCATATGCATCTGCCAGCGGTTCAGCGTCAGCTTTTCACGCGGTGCCGATACCGACGTCAGCTGCCACTCGTTATCGTTGAGCTTTTTGGCGGTGTACTGCTTGCCGTTGTGGGTGACTGTCATGATGCCTCCCGCTTTTCTTTGATGTCTGCGCGGAGGTGAATCTCGTCGCCATTCGGCAGAGGGATGACAATAATGTCATCGCGAGCCACCATCAGGTGCGCCACAGCGAAAACAGCCTCGTCTGTCACATCAAACTTCTCGCCAGTAAACTGACGAACGCCTGGCGCCAATTTGCCTGGCTTTGACCGACCCGCGAAAATTCGCTTCGTCAGGCCTGAAAAACCTACTGTGATTGGGTTGCTCATAAATCCTCTTGGCCTTATCGCGGCGAACGGAACTGTTAATACAAGACTTCAACGCATTTATTGCATTTATTCCGAGTTTCAATTGGCGGCGGATGGCCGCCGGTTGTCATAACGAAACAGGCTCTTTGAACCCGTTTGGGTATGAAAAAAGCCGCTTGTTAGGCGGCTATTGAGGTTCACGAGGCTTGTGATTGAATCGGTGCCAGCCGTCGGTTAATTCAAATGGGTCGTAACTGGCACGGCGCTCAGCGAAACCAAGCTCAACTGAAAGCGCATGTAGTTCATGGCGGCGCTTAATCTGCTCCATGGCAATCCACTCAGCGTCAGCATTACGCTTTTGAGCTTGCTTGGGAGTCAGCTCTAAGCTGTTTATGGAGCTCAACTTCTGCTGTCGCTTCATGTCCTGCTTCATATTTTTCAGAACATTGATCATTGAATCGATGCGTTGAACGTCGTCGATCATCGCCTTACCCTCTGTTTGTATCGTGAGCTAATAAAAAGGCCGCCATTAGGCAGCCTGTATGATTTCCAAATTTTGCAGGGATGCTCCAGCAACCCACGCCCAATACATCCAGTGGTCTCTGGC
>NZ_JBSPEI010000052.1:0-2218 GCF_055796175.1 Pseudocitrobacter sp. 2023LY-00077
GAAAAGGCGCTACCGGCAATGAAGCGTCTGCTTATGATGCCGAATGATGAGTTGTTTGATGAGGCGCTGCTAAACGTCGATGGTGATGTTGACGCGGCGAATGCATTCAACCTGCTCACAGGTCCAGAAACCGTGCTGGCGCTGCTGGATGAGCTGGAAGCCAAAGACTCAACGATAGCAGCACAACAACATGAGATCCGTATGTTGCTGAATGCGCTTGAGGAAAAACTATGCCCGAAATGCAACGGAACAGGAATGGCTGATAGTGGCGGTACGCAGCCATGGGGGGAGCCAATAAGCGTCCCATGTGATTGCACCGCCCAGCCAGCGCTGGCAGTTGATGCTGATGATAATTTTTATTCATGGTTCGGTAGAGAATGGCATGAGCATTACCAGCAGAATCAATACACCACGGCAGCTAAACAGATGCTTGGTGTTATGGCCGAATCTGCGTGGAACGCCTGCCGCGCCGCCATGCTCAACCATTCCGAGCATGAGCGCGATATGGTCGAACCTGTAAGCCAGGCTTACAAGTTGCGAGAACAGGTACGCCGTGAACATGCTGAATGGTCAGACGCCACGTTTGGTGATGTTGGACCCATCGGACCACTTAAACACTTGTCGAAAGAAGCGTTAGAGGCAGCGGCAGAACCTGACGACCTCAGCGAGTGGGCTGACATGCAATTCCTATTGTGGGATGCCCAGCGCCGCGCTGGTATCAGTGACGGGGAAATCACTGCTGCAATGGAAGAAAAGCTGAAGGTTAACATGGCTCGACAATGGCCCGAGCCGAAAGATGGTGAGCCACGGATGCACATCAAGGATGCTGGCAACTCTCCGGCAATTCCGGATGGTTGGCAGTTGGTTCCGGTTAAGCCTACGCCGGAAATGGGAAGAGCTGCGTTGTTCAAAAATACGAATGCTGCTGTGTGGAAGGCCATGCTCGCAGCAGCGCCGCAGCAGGAGGGGAAGCTGTGAGTAAATCCGAATTCATCAAAAAGTTAGCCTCGCTTGCTACAGAGTGTCACGCACTGGCCTGCCAGTTGGAAATTGGCGATGAACGCACTGAGATGTTTGAGATATATAACGTGCTGAGAAGCCTTGGACGTAGCGGATACGCGAGCCAAATAAGTAAAGCTACCAATCCGCTTTCGTGGGCGGTAGACGATAACGACGATGATTGGGATGAGGATGATTAGTGATGCCTAACCCATTCGACGCATAACAAACAGGCCTCTTCGGAGGCCTTTCTCTTCAGTTGATTTTGTTGAATCAACCGTCCATACTTTCTTTGCTGACGGCCTGAACACCCGGCGGTGACTTCTGCGCATTTAAGGGGACTTAAATGCGACCACAATCTGAACTCCTCACCTTGTCACAGATGCAGAAATGCACCTGCGATTTTCTGCATTCTGCGTTACCTCTCGGAGGTGGCGTATGAAGCAGCACTACTGCATCGTCAACGACACCGTTAAAGAGAACCTCATCGCGTACATTCGCACCCTGCCGGTAAACCCTCGCGCGCCGATGGTCGTCGAGGCCCGGGAAGAGACGCGCACTGACAAGCAAAACCGTCTGATGTGGCCACTGCTGAAGGACCTGTCTGACCAGGTTGTCTGGCACGGCGAAAAGCTTACCCGCGAAGAGTGGAAGGACCTCATCACTGTTCTGGTGAATCAGACCCAGGACCAGGAACAGAAATCCGCGCCGGGCATCAACGGTGGGCGCGTTTATTTCGGCGTCCGCACATCCAAATCCAGCAAGCGCTACATGGTCGATGTCATCGAGGCGATTTACTGGTTCGGTACCGACCGCGGCGTGAAGTTCTCCGAAGCATCCAGTAAGCGCATTGCCTGGGCGCAAGAGTGGAGGGCTTCCCGTGGGTAATCCTCTCGCACGCGTCATCACAAACGAAATCTTCCGCGTTCCGGCGCGCCGCAAACGTAAGCCAGCGCTTAAACCTTCCGACATCCCGACACTGAAGGGCTATACCGCCCGCCTGGTGGATCAGAAATGGCTGCGTCTCGCGGCGAGGAGAGCGCATGGCTAATTTATGCAAAGCGGCACGCGGCCGCGACTGTCAGGTGCGGATCCCCGGCGTATGCAACGGCAATCCTGAAACCTCAGTACTGGCTCACATTCGTCTTGCTGGCCTCTGCGGGACCGGAATCAAGCCGCCTGACCTGATCGCCACAATCGCATGCAGCAGTTGCCACGA
>NZ_JBSPEI010000053.1:0-2069 GCF_055796175.1 Pseudocitrobacter sp. 2023LY-00077
GCCAGAGACCACTGGATGTATTGGGCGTGGGTTGCTGGAGCATCCCTGCAAAATTTGGAAATCATACAGGCTGCCTAATGGCGGCCTTTTTATTAGCTCACGATACAAACAGAGGGTAAGGCGATGAGCGTTTACAAATTTTTCATGTTCGACCCTGAAAATGGATTCGAAACGTACAAGACAGCAGAAGAAGCGAAAGCGGCGGCAAATGAGGCTATCGACTATTACCGTGGTGATGCTGGTGATGGATGGCCAGATGAGGTGAATCAGGTTTGCTGGGGTGAGATTAAGCAGGAAACACAGCAAACAGATTTGAGGCCAAGAAATGAAGAAGATAAGAGTTGTTGCGACATGATTTGCGACTACCAGCTAACAGATATATGACCCGCTCCGGCGGGTTTTTTATTGCCTCATACCTGGAGTCATTTACGAGTGGCTCAAGTTATGAACGGCGGCCATCCACCGCCCATTAGCGCAGAAGTCTTGTATTAACCGTTCCGTTCGCCGCGATAAGGCCAAGAGGATTTATGAGCAAAGAACAGCCAATATCACGCCTGACTGAGCCAGAAATGGCAAAACTCGCAGTTAAGACGGTTCAGGAATTTGTTAATGCCTGCCACTGCCAAAACGAAGATGACGTTCTTCTGGCATTAAGCTTCTGGCTGAATGTGGGCATGGAAGCGGGTGAGCTTGTCCAGCATGGGCATAAGGTTGTCCTGCAATGATGACAGTCACCCACAACGGCAAGCAGTACACCGCCAAAAAGCTCAACGATAACGAGTGGCAGCTGACGTCGGTATCAAACCCGCGTGAAAAGTTGGTACTTGACCGCTGGCAGATGCATATGGCTGGCCTCCTGGTACAGGTTGAGGTGAAGGTATGATCAATCATCACCTGCTGCGCGCGGCGCAGAGCAAAGCAGCCATTGCCCTGTTTATCGGTGATGGCGCCATGTGGATGGCAGCCTACGACGAAATGAAGGTTGCCATCGGTTATCCGTGGCATAGAAGAACAGCCTAACCCCCCTATTCAACCGATCGGCCTGGCATTACGCGGGCGGGATCTGCACATCCAAATTTCAGGAGAAACCATGAGCGAAGTAACGGACTTAACTGTCATCGAAATCAATCCGGAGCAAGCGCCAGTGCTTTACGTAGCGGGCGGCCTTGACGCTTATCTCGAGCAAATCCGCCAGGCAGTAAACGAAGTGCCGGACCTGTCCACGAAGAAAGGCCGTGACCGTGTCGCCTCTCTGGCGGCGCAGGTGTCTCGCAGCAAGACGGCAATCGAAAAGCCAGGCCGTGAGTACCTGAAGCGCCTGAAAGAGGCTGTGCGCCCCGCTGAGGCAGAAATTAAGCGGTTCGTTGATGCCTGCGACGAGCTGCGCGATGCGACCCGCCGTCCTCTAACCGAATGGGAAGCAGAACAGGAACGCATTAAGGCAGAAGAAGCCATGAACGCGCTGCACGCCGAAGCGCTGGAAATGAACGAAGAGTTTGACCGCCAGCGAGCCGCGAAAATCGAAGCAGACCACGAAATGGCTCTGCTGATGAATGACAAGTTTGACCGTGACCGCGAAGAGCAGCGCCGACTGGCGGAACAGGTTCAACGTGAGCGTGACGAGCGACTGAAGCAGGAAGCAGCTGACAAAGCCAAGCGCGAAGCCGAAGAGAGACATAAAGCAGAGATTGAAGCCGCAGCGCGCCGTGAAGCTGAGGAGAAAGCTCGCGCTGAAGCTGCGGAGCGCCAGCGAATTGAATCGGAGCAGCGTGCAGCACGTGAGAAGCAGGAGGCGGAAGCACGGGCAGAGCGCGAAAAAGCTGCGGCAGTGGAAGCTGAACGTCTCAAGGCAAAACAGGCAGAAGAGAAACGCCTGGACGAAGAGAGGCGCATCGCCGATGAGGCTGCAAAACGTGAGGCCGATGTTAAGCATCGCAAAACAGTCGGCACCAACATCGTTAACGCGCTCACCAGCCACACCAGCTTAACCCGCGAACAGGCTATCGAAGTGCTTACCGCTCTGAAGGATGACATGATCCCATGCGCGAAAATTCATTATTGAGGTGAAT
>NZ_JBSPEI010000054.1:0-1997 GCF_055796175.1 Pseudocitrobacter sp. 2023LY-00077
GTCTGACGGCGCTTACTGCTGAATTCACTGTCGGCGAAGGTAAGTTGATGACTCATGATGAACCCTGTTCCATGGCTCCAGATGACAAACATGATCTCATATCAGGGACTTGTTCGCACCTTCCCTAGATCATGACATTGAACTGCTGAGTCAATATAAGCCTCTACCTCTTTACCATTACGGTCCCCCGCTTTATAAAATTGGGGCAACTACAAACTATCAAGAGCTGGTTATTGACGAAGTTAGTGGTTGTAGACGCAAAGAGATTTGGGAGGAAATAATAAGTGCATGTAAAAGTGTAACACTTGAACCTGGCTTAACGATTTTCAGAGCTAGAAAAGGAAACTCACTACCACCTGCACTTGAAAATGAATTTGATTCAAATCCCAATCCAACTGAGGGGCGTTTTAACAAATCTGGGGAAAAAGTTTTTTATGGTGGGTTTGAGGTTGAAACTTGCTTGCATGAGATACGTGTAGCTCTGACTGATTGGATAGCTCTCGCAACTTTCCTCGTGAAAAAAGAACTTCGATTACTTGATATTACAGATATAACTGAGTTACCTTCGACACCTTTCGAAAGCATCGAGATCTTCATTAGGAAGATAGTTTATAGCGGAGAATCTGAGTATCCATTATGTCAGGAGCTTGCAAATGAAATTAAAAATCGCGGTTATGATGGTTTAATTACTTCCAGCTTCTTTAAGCAGGCGCATAAGAAAGATCTGAAGAACATTATTTTGTTCGGTCAGCCCGCTAAGGATGGCAAAATATCAATGACATCCACGAATAAAATTAATATAAACTCTATTTCGTATGAATTTTCATTTGGGCCAATGAGCGATAATAAAAGATTGGACGTGGAGGCTCTCAAATTGCTGGCAAAACAGTTTAGAGACAAGTTTAAATTAGTCGAATCTGGAGAGTTAGAATTAGAAGAATTTCAAGTATTTATGGATTACTACAGGCATGAGTTCATGACCATCATGGAGAATTCATAACCCTTAAATAGCTGGTCTGTTCAATCCCTCCTCGCGCGGATTATGACTTGATGAAACAAGAATGCTGGACTGAGTTACTCGGGGGAAGAAAATTTGAGACTTCCGCTTATCGCTCAGAGCGGACGGCCTTCATGGAAGTTAGTCTTGTTGTGGTGGCTCTTTCCAGCGCCATTGCAAAACATTCTCATCGCTGAGAATAAACAGTCCTGACCAAATTGCCGTCCAAAACTGGACATTCAGACACCATGGGCGTGTCATAAACCAGCGTAACGGTTTTGCTTCAAACAGATGAATACCTTTTCGCGATGGTGAATATAACGGGGGGCGTCCCACTAACGGCAGACAAAAGCCCCATTTCCAATATTCAGCAATACGCCTTCGGGCACATTCAATTGCATTACAGTTCCAGATGGTACCCCAACGCCGTTTCCATGTATCATTGAGACACCAGTTTTGCATTAGCGAATATTTGGGCGAATTGTCAATAGATATACTTTCACCAGTCATCAATTTGATCGTGCAATATTTTAACTGGTACTGTTCAACCGTAAATGCGAATCCATCCTCTAGAATAAGTACATCAAGTGTAGGAATATTTGAAAGCGTTAATATTATTGGTGAGTTATTTACATCATGAATGCATAGTGTTTCCTGGTAGCGTAAGCCACTGCCAATGGCTTCAAAAACAAGTTCAACTTGTTGCAGTCGTTCCTCTTTGCTTCTGAAAGCAATACGTGAACAACGAGGTTCTTTATCTGTCAACTGAGCAAATCGTAGACTGTACTCCAAATAATTCCCCAAGGAACGCCAGCTCGCCCCTAGCCTGTGTCTGACTGCCCAGCGCTCATGTGAGAGTTGATAAGTTTTTATGGCTTTGTTGAATAAATCGAACTTTTGCTGAGTTGAAGGATCAGATCACGTATCTTCCCGACAACGCAGACCGTTCCGTGGCAAAGCAAAAGTTCAAAATCACCAACTGGCCCACCTACAATAAAGC
>NZ_JBSPEI010000055.1:0-1861 GCF_055796175.1 Pseudocitrobacter sp. 2023LY-00077
CTTCGTTTAGGAGCAGGCGCACCGGCAATCGGTATTCCGTTCTTTTGGCCGTCGTCGGCAATGCCAAATACAGTGATGGATGAATGGGCAGATATGGTGTTTCTGAAACCAAACGGAGCATCGTTCTCTGCTGCCACGTATCCCAAACTGGCGAAGATCTGGACGGGTCTGGTTATCCCGGATATGCGCGGTGAATTTCCCCGCATATGGGATGATGGTCGAGGTGTTGATAGCGGCCGCGCACTCCTCAGTGCTCAGGGAGATGCGATGCAACGAATGACAGGTTCATTATCAAATGTAGTATATTCCGTAGTTCAGTCAGCCTCAGATATTACTGGTGTTTTTAGTGCCGTTGCAGGTACACCCAACCTGGTTCAGGCCTACTCTAATGCTGGAGCACTGAGATATATGCTTATTGACTTTGATTCCCAACGAGTGGTGAGAACAGCTACAGAAACCCGCTCACGTAATATTTCTTTTAACTTTCTCGTAAGGGCAAAATAATGAAACCAGTATTTGATGATGATGGTCTGGCAATTCAGGCGGGAGACATTCGCTGTTTTTACTTCGATGAATTGACTGGGGAATATACCGGATGGTCTGACGAATATATCAATATTGGTGTGAGCATGCCTGGGCATTCCACTGATATCGAACCAGGTGATGAGGTGCCAGGCATGGTTGCCGTATTTTACGATGATGCGTGGAAGCAGAAGGAAGACCACCGCCGCGAAACCGTGTTTTCTACTGCTGATGGTAGCCGTGTAACCATTGATTACATCGGTGAAATCAGAGAGGGATTCACGACATCTGAACCAGGCACACCATACGATAAATGGGATGGAAGCCAGTGGGTGACTGATACTGACGCACAACATGCTGCCGTTGTTGCGGAGGCAGAAGCCAAGCAGTCAGCACTACGTTCCATAGCCGATATTGAAATTGAGTGGCGACAGGATGCTGTTGATGTTGGCATCGCAACGGAAGAAGAAACCGCCGCGCTTATTGAATGGAAAAAATACCGGGTACTGCTGATGCGTGTTGATACAGCAGACCCGGAATGGCCTACGCCGCCGGAGCAGCAGGCCAGTTAATATCTGGTGCGCTGGATGTGTCTACAGCTTCCAGCGCATCAAGATAATCCAGCCATTGGTTATATTGCTCTTTCTCCGTGTCTTTTAGTCGGCCTAATGCCGCTTTGCCTGGCCATTGCTTACCGTTTATGTAGTCGTTGGCCTGACTAATCAGTACACTTTTCTGCGCTTCGGCCGCCACTACTTCCTCCTCATATGTGGGAGGCGGGATCTCTCCCCATTCAGGTAAACCATCAGAGCCTGCCACACGAACCAATCCCTCCAGAGTTCGGTCGATATTGAACTCATCAAATTGTTCATCTGTTACATCCACCAGATCGTCCAGTTTCCAGCCTGCTGCTTCGTACCCAGGAACGGCACTTTCAACAAAAAATAAATTGAGTGATGGGCTGTATTTGTAAGTCATTATTTTTACCTTCCGATTGCCAGATAATGAACAGAGTTAGAGCTTGAAACAATTGAACCTGACCCGGTGTAAGCCTGGTTAATAAACTCGAACCCGCTCTTCGTCAAAGTCCCGAATTTTGTTTGGGGAGAATATAAGACCACCTCACCACTTGGTGACTGAACAGCCCCAAACACAAGAATCGAAGCCTCGGTTGGGAATGGCGTTGAAAATGTTTTAGCTCCAGCGCCAGACACAGAGCCAAATCGAAACTTAACCAGTGGCGTGTCAATGAGGCCAACTCCGAACGTCCAGGAGGACATATCTGGTATCTGATTCGCACCAGTTCCCACGTTCCGTTTTGCGGCCTCTCCCAAACGAA
>NZ_JBSPEI010000056.1:0-1567 GCF_055796175.1 Pseudocitrobacter sp. 2023LY-00077
TAAATCCGATGGCCGGTGCGCCCGGTGAATTTGATTTCGCCTGCCTTTGCCATTTCGCAGATTGCTGCTGACACCTGCTTCACCGTCAGGCTCAAAGCATCCGCTATCTGTGGTGATGACATGCGTCGACCATCCGACAGGAGCAGTGCAATTTTCGCTGGGATCGTCATCATCCCCTCCCGGCGTGACATCAGACTGGACTCCGCGCCCTTCAGGCTGCGCTGGCGGAGGAGTTCGCCGCCGATACCAGCACGCCATTCCTCGTACGCCGCCTTTCCGGCGAAGTAACCGAAGCCAGCCATGCTGTAAATCAGCCCGGCTTCACGAAGAACTGCGATTTCTTTGTCGAGTGCATGACCAGAAATGCCGATTGCGAGTGCAAGGTTCTTACGGGTGATTGGCTGATTTGTCGTTACGTGGTCCAGAATGCGTTGTTTCAGTGAGTCCATCAGAAGCCACCTTTTTGTTTTGGTTTATGCTCGCGGTCGCGGATATTGCTACGGGCAATTTCCTGGTCGCAGTCGTGAATGGCGCCATTGCGCTGCTCGCAAATAACAGTGCCGGTGTTGCCGTGTCGGTTGAGTCTCAGGAGTAACTCCGTCTCGCCTGGTGGCACGCTGTCATCGAAAGCCCCTTCCCTGTGAATACCCACCCAGTAGTCACAGTCCTGTTCAATCTGGCCGGTATCGCGGGAATCGCTCGGTAACGGTCGCTTATTCCCTCGCTCTTCAAGCTTTCGGTTGAGCTGCGTCAGGAGGACGACGACACATCCGAGTTCCTTGGCGAGGTTCTTCAGCCCCTTGGTGATCATCCCGTAAGCCAGGTCGTTACGATCGGCCTTCTCAGCGGTCATCAGCGTCAGGTAGTCAACGAGGACCATCCCCACGCATCCCTTCTGGCGCTTAATCTTGCGACACTCGGCAATTACGTGGGCCAGTGACATTCCCGGCGTGTCATCGATGTAAAGCTGGTCGAGTTCACGCAGCCGATTAGCTGTACCGATTGCTTTCTCGAAATCTCCGTCGTAGTCGCCCTGATACTGGTCGTCGGCGTCTTCGGTCGCTGGCATGTAGAAAATGCTGGGGTTTACACCAGACTTCTGGCCGATGAGTTTTTCCAGGATCTGGTCATCAGGCATTTCAAGGCTGAACATCAGTGCCGGTTTGTTCTCCCGCACCGCGCAGTTGATTGCCATCTGGCTGTACAGCGTGGTCTTGCCCATCTTCGGCCTTGCGCCAATGACGAACAGGGAACCTTTCACCAGACCTTTCGGAGCCAGCAGGCGGTCAAGCGACGGTATACCGGTGCTCATTCCGCGCTGTTCGCCAGACGGGTCAAAGCGCTTATCCAGATCGTCAATCCAGTCATCCATCACGTCAGCGAAAGAACGTAAGCCACGGCGGGCTCCGGTTTTCGAGTGATCGGCGAGTTGAGTGAAAATCCCCTGAATGGCTTCGTACTTCTGCGTGGCGGTCATACCATTGCGCGCATACAACAGCTCAGTGGCTTCGGTCATGCGCTGGATGCCGTAGCGCTCCATTGCAGCTTCACGAACAGAGGCGGCATA
>NZ_JBSPEI010000058.1:0-1146 GCF_055796175.1 Pseudocitrobacter sp. 2023LY-00077
CGCCCTGTCGGGGAGTGAACATATCCCCTGCGATGATGCGTTCCAGTTCGGCGTCCGTAAAATGGTAATCATCTGGCACGTTGTGAACCTCTGCGTAGAGAGGCTCTTTTGTGATTGGGGTTGTCATTATTTCGCTACCCCCATCGTGAATTTCATATCGGTAAGTTTTTTCCTCTGTTTCTCAATGGAAGCAAGTTTTGCAGCGCGCCGGCGTTCACAGTCTGCCAGTGCTTCAAACTCGGTGAGCCAGAAGTCTTTCCCATGCGCATGCTGAGTGTAGCTATTACCAATACGATAAGATGCCATTGTTCCTTCGAATGATATTTCAGCATCAACCTTGAAAGGACCCGCGGTTAATGAATATTTTGTTACGTAGATAGTTGTCATTGTGCATCCCTCACACGGCGTGGGTCGTAGACTTTCGAAGTGCCTTTTGAATGCGGCTCAATCTTGTAGCACTCTTCACCCACTGGGTGATTTTGGCATTCCTGCATAAACAGTCGTAATGATGCTGCCGGGAGAATCAGTACCTCGCCTGCACGCAACTTTTCTCTGAGTTCAGTTATTGTTGGCATTGGTATTACCCTCCACGGCTACGCCAGCGGCCAACGACGCTTGCTTCTCTTTTTCCTGCTGCTCCCAAAACCACCGATGAAGCTCCATAAGCTTTTCATCAATCGGAGCATATTTGCGATCGAAGTAAGCCTGAGCGTCTTTTTCTTCCTCATCCGGTAATTCTCCGGGGCCAAACAGCGTGTTATAAATCCACGCCAATCCATTTTTAGCGTCGCCAGTTCCCTGCCATTCGATAATCGCGGCTTGCATGACAAGAATATTTTTGCCGATTAACAGGTCCAGTTCCTGATAGCGTTTGCGGATATATTCGTTTTGGCTTTCCAGTTCTGCGATGCGACTTTTCAGCATAGAAATGGTCGTCTCGTAGTGCTCTGCCATGCCCGCCACGCCGTCACTATTTTGCTCAGAGGCTTCCAGCGCCTCTACCAGCGCCAGCACGGTAGCTGGACCTGTGAGCAGGTTGAATGCATTCGCCGCGTCAACATCACCATCGACGTTTAGCAGCGCCTCATCAAACAACTCATCATTCGGCATCATAAGCAGACGCTTCATTGCCGGTAGCGCCTTTTC
>NZ_JBSPEI010000059.1:0-1057 GCF_055796175.1 Pseudocitrobacter sp. 2023LY-00077
GGCTTTGTTGAATAAATCAGATTTCGGGTAAGTCTCCCCCGTAGCGGGTTGTGTTTTCAGGCAATACGCACGCTTTCAGGCATACCTGCTTTCGTCATTTTGTTCAGCGCTCGTACCAGGGCCATAGCCTCTGCAACCTGACCATCGTAGTCACGCAGTGTCAGTGAACCCCCGAACAGCTGTTTTACCCGGTACATCGCCGTTTCCGCTATCGAGCGACGGTTGTAATCTGTTGTCCATTTCCACCGCGCATTACTCCCGGTCATTCGCTGATTAGCCACTGCACGGTTACGGTCTGCATATTCACCGGGCCAGTAACCCGCACCTTTTCGGGGAGGGATAAGCGCGCTGATTTTCTTACGCCGCAGTTCATCGTGACATAGCCGGGTATCGTAAGCGCCATCGGCGGCGGCTGACCTGATTTTCCGGTGGGTTTGCCGGATTAACCCGGGGAAGGCCTCTGAGTCCGTAACGTTGTTCAGCGACAGGTCAGCGCAGATGATTTCATGTGTTTTACTGTCAACGGCGAGATGCAGCTTACGCCAGATACGGCGGCGTTCCTGGCCATGCTTTTTGACTTTCCACTCGCCTTCACCGAAGACCTTCAGCCCGGTGGAATCAATTACCAGGTGTGCGATTTCACCCCGGGTGGGCGTTTTGAAACTGACATTAACCGACTTTGCCCGCCTGCTGACACAGCTGTAATCCGGGCAGCGTAGCGGAACGTTCATCAGAGAAAAAATGGAATCAATAAAGCCCTGCGCAGCGCGCAGGGTCAGCCTGAATACGCGTTTAATGACCAGCACAGTCGTGATGGCAAGGTCAGAATAGCGCTGAGGTCTGCCTCGTGAAGAAGGTGTTGCTGACTCATACCAGGCCTGAATAGCTTCATCATCCAGCCAGAAAGTTATGGAGCCACGGTTGATGAGGGCTTTATTGTAGGTGGGCCAGTTGGTGATTTTGAACTTTTGCTTTGCCACGGAACGGTCTGCGTTGTCGGGAAGATACGTGATCTGATCCTTCAACTCAGCAAAAGTTCGATTTATTCAACAAAGCC